>JAYVXM010000347.1:0-5437 GCA_043785205.1 Bdellovibrionales bacterium | reverse complement strand
AAGCCGGTCCATCCACTGTTCGATCCACTTCGAGGGCGTGAGCGTATCGCGTTCGCCCCAGAGGACGATCGTATCCGCGCGGATCCGTCCGATCCGGTCGTTCAGAAGGTGGCGATCCTCGAACGAATCCACGAAAGAACGGACTTCGTCGGATTTCAGGAACGAGAAAAATTCGGCTTCGAAAAGCGGGAGGAGAAACGGGGCCTTCGCGAAGACGTGCGGAAGGAGCGAGTCAGAGCCGGATTCGAACGCGCGGTCGAAGTGTCCGCGATAATAGGCCTGGTCGGCTGCGTTCGGTACGAGTCCGCCCGGATCGATCAGGATTAGCTGGCGAACGAGTTTCGGCCGTTCGATCGCGTAGTCGGCCGCGAGCCAACCGCCGAGCGAGTGGCCGATCAGAATTTCGGGTTTGAGCGTATCGACGACTTCGCGGAAAACGCGGACGAGTTCGTCCATCGAATCGAACGCGGCTTCGTCGTGTAAAAATCCGCTGAATCCGGGGTAATCGAGGAGGACGACTTCGTCGACTTGCCGTTTGAGCACCGGCTTGAGGCCGGCGAGGATCGTCCACCACGAGAGCGGAGTGTCCCCGAAGCCGGGAACCATGAGGAGCCGGCGCGGAATCGTTCCGGGCGTCACCTTCCTAAGCGGCCAGCGGAGGAGTCCGAGGCGGCTCTCGCCTAAGTGACGGACTTCGAATTTGAAGCCGAGGCCTTCGAGAAGTTTGAGGGCCGCCTGGTGGGTGTACCGGATGACGGGCTTCGGTCCGAAAAACTTCTTCAACTCGTTCGGCAGCGGCGGCAACCGGAATCCCGGACGGGATTCGGATTTCGCTTTCGGGTCGGCATCCGCCGGCTTTTTCCGGGCGCCCGGACCCACCGAGTCGATTTCCTTCTTCATCGAATCATCCTATCATCGGAGGGTGAAGAAAATATCCGAGCATCTCGTTTCGGTCGCGCTTTTCCTCTTCGGAATGCTGCCCGCGTTCGCCTTCTTCGTCTGGATCGAGCGGAACATGGCGCTGCCCGGGGTCGGGACCTGGATCGGATGGCCCTGGATCTTCCTCGACGGCTCGCTTCCCATCGCGATCGGCTTCGACCTCGCCCTCATCGCCGGGTTCGGCTTTTTCCACTCCGCGCTGGCCGGCCGCGCGCCCCGCGCGTTCTACATGATCGTCGCCGGCCTGAGCGCAGTCGTCGTGATGTCCGCCTGGCAACCCACCGGCGTGATCCTGTACCAAGCGATTCCGGCGGCGCTGCCCGCGCTCGTCGTCTCGATGGTGATCTACTGGGGGTTGATCCTCGCTTCATTCGCCTCGATGGCGAAAGTCGAACCGCTTCACCGTTTCGTCGGGCTCTCGGCGCCGGCCGCGACGAAGTCCGGAACGCTCTGGACGGGCGGTCTCTACGCTCGCGTCCGCCACCCGCTCTATACCCTCACCTTCGCGGCGTGGATCTTCACGCCGCTCATGAGCCTCGATCGCGCGGTCTTCATCGTCGGCATGGCGCTTTACCTCGCGGTGGCGATTCGGCGCGAGGAACGCCGTCTCGTCGACCACTACGGCGAAACCTATCGCCGTTATCAAGCGACGACGCCGATGCTCATCCCCCGCTTCGGCCGGTAGTTCGAAGTCCGGGTCTCGGAGTTTGCCTCTCCACTTTCCCACCCCACCCCCGCGTAGAGAATTGTGCGCATTTGTTCAGTCAGGCATTCCGAAAAGTCCTTGGGTTGCCATCCTTTGTGCGCGCAGGACCCGCACCAAAGCGCACAAAACTCTACGCGGAGGTCCCCTCGGTTTTTTGAAGGGCTCCTCCGAATTAAGTCGCGGCGATCGGCGTGACAGCCATCGTGATTCGGCTCACGCAGACGAGCTTTCCGGCATCGCTCGTGATCCGGATTTCCCAAACCTGGGTCGACTTGCCGACGTGAAGCGGGGTCGCGGTTCCGGTGACGAATCCGGAGCGGACGGCGCTGATGTGATTCGCGTTCACCTCGAGCCCGAAGCATCGATATTTGCCGGGTTCCACGAGGAGCGTGGCGCCGACGCTTCCGAGCGTCTCGGCGAGGAGGACCGAGGCGCCGCCGTGAAGAAAGCCGAGCGGCTGGTGAGTCCGGGCGTCGACCGGCATCGTCGCTTCGAGCGCGTCTTCCGTGATCGATGTGAAGCGGATCCCGAGCGCCTCCATGGCCGTACGCGGAATGAATTCGTTCAGTTTTTCGAGCGGGACGGGGGGAAGCTTCGGCGTGCCCATGGTCCGAGCTTAACCCGAAATCGTCGGGCGTTCCGCGAATAAAAAAGGCCCCCGCCACCGCGGGGGTGGCGAGGGCCTTCGCTTTTATCGGGATTCCCGATCGCGGCTTACTTCGATCCGAAGACCGGAACGGCCGGCGTCGCCGGGACGGTCGCCGGAGTGATCATCTTGAGGATCGTATCCATCGCCGTCTTCGCGAAGACCTGGTATCCACCCTGACGATCGGCGGCGGTGAACGGAACTTCGAAATCCGGCTTCACGCCGAGGTTTTCGATCGGATCGTTCGAAACGCGCGAGGCGATCGACTGGGTCACGCGGAAATAGTCGATTCCGACGAGGTTCGGGAACGTGAAGTTCGAAACGTATCCCCCGGCGCCGGAGGTCCGCACGCCCATGATTTTCGCCCGACCGTTATCCTGCATCGTAGCCGGGAAAAAGTCCCCGCCCGAAAAGTCGAGTTCGTTCACGAGGATCAAGATCGGCTTCGTGTAGTGAACCGGATTCGGATTGATCGAATCGACGCCGGCGATCCAGAAAGGCGAAGTCATCGTCTTCCCGGCTTTCCACTCGGACATGATGAACTTGCAGTACCCGATCATGAATTGAGCGACTTGGTAGTCGACGGGATAGCCTTCGAGCGTATCGCCGAGCACCTTGCGAGCGGACGCGTCGTCCGTTACCGCCGCGAGTTCCGAGAGATTCGTGTTCGCCGCGAATACGTCCGCCGGAGTCACCGACATCGAATGGAGAGGCGTTTTCATCGGATGATCGGCCAGCATCGATACGAGCGAGTACAGGTAGAACACCGATCCGCCGGGATTGTTCAGCTGGTCGATCACGAGGCCGTCGGTCATCGATTCCATCCGCTCGATCAGCTTCGAGAACGAAGCGACCGCTTTCATCGTGTCGGCGGGAACGTAGCTCGGGATCCGAATCACTCCGATCAACTTCCGGTCCGCATTCATCGCGATGTAGGCGTCGAACACGTCGTCCGCTTCGGCTTCCCAGATCTTCTCGCCGAGCGCCGGCAAGTAGGACTTCTTCGTGCCGAGGCCGTGCGGATTATCCGCGGCTGCGAGGTCGGCGAAATCGTGGGACATGTTCTTGTCGAAGAATTTCGCGATGTGGTTTTCGCCGGCGGAGGCCGTCGCTTCGATCAACCCGTGAGTCGGAGCCGGAGCGTTCGAATAACCGCTCACCGCTTCCGGAGTGTACTCCCAGATCAGCTGGCGGGTGACGACCGCGGCTTGACCCTGGGGCTTCACGCCGACGACGACCGGTCCGCTCGGCACGTTATAACCGCGCGCCCCACGACGTTTCGTGAGGTAAAGTTCGGCGAGGGCCGCGTCCGTCGTCGGGATGTTCCCCGGAATTTCGGACTGAACCTTCGCGACGGCGTCCGCGGTCGGAAGACCGTCGAAAGAAACGAGTTCGTCGCCGACTTTGAACGGGAAGATCGTCGGGCCTAAGCGATCCGTATTGATGTAGGCGATGAAGTACTTCCCTTCCGCGCTCCGCACGGTGAACGGAAGCGCGGCGAGCTCGGTCGATTGGAACGCGATGCTGACGTGGTAGTCGCGGGTCGAATAGACGAAGTTCTTCGCGATCGCGCGCGCATCCTTCACGTTCAGGTCGGCTCCGCGGGTCTGGATCGCCGAAAGCGCGCGCTGATATTCGGCGGCGATACTCCAATGATAGTTTTTTTCCTTCCACTTCGTCGGCGCGTAAGTGGCGTCGTAGACCGACTTCATTCCGGTCAGGGATTCTTTCAAGGCCTGGCTCAAGCCGGGATCATTTTCGGCGAACGCCAACGGCGCCGCGAGGGACGAGAACAATAGAACGGCGGTCAGGATCTTTTTCACGGGTGACTCCTCGGTTTGGGTGACGCAGGCGTTATCGTCCGCTTCTCCGCCCGTGTCAAACGCCGTTCGCTCGAAAAGCCCGGTTAGATTTTCCCGCGCGACTTGTGTTCGGGGCCGCCGTTCGAAGCGGGCAGGATTTGCCGAGTGCCCGGGGACGACGCTCCCTTAAAATGGAGAGATGGGGTTCTCGTCCAAGTCGATTCTCATTCGAATCGCGATCGTCGGTTGGGCGGTTTCGTTTAGCCCGGGTTCCGGGGCGGCGGAGGCGACAGCGCTTTGCCCGAAAATTTTAAAACCGGCGTTCGAAAATTTCGACGCCCGTACCCTGCTTCAGCGGCACGGCCTCGACCCCGATCGGATTCGTTTCGAAGCGAATATGAATATGACCTACGATCCGAAGTGGCCCGAACGGTTCAACTGGGGTGTGCGCGTTTTTTACGCCGACGAAGAAGCCGGCTTCATGGGGCTCGGCGCGACGAATCTGTACGACCCCCCGCAAATGCACATCGGCGTCACCGAACTTCGCGGGAGAAAAACCGGTGAGCCCGGAATGAATTATCGCGGAAAAGGGCTCGGCGCGATTTTGTATCTGATCGTTGGAAAAATCGCCCATGAGAAGTGGGGCCTCGCCTTCGCGAAAAGCGATCAGGTTTCCATGGACGCCCTTTCCATGTGGAAGCGCCTCTCCGGCCTCGGTTACGTGACGAGGCGAACCTATCGATTCAAGCCCGAAGCCGTTTCGAACGGTTCTCTCTCCGACCTCCAGAACTACTTCGACGCCCATCTCCGGTCCCGCCCGGAATGGTCGAGATTTTACGACGGTTTCGTCGACGAACTCGCGAAAACCGATCCGGTCCGGGCGAAACCGTACCAATAGCGTCCCGGTCGAGACGAACGCGCCTCGTCACGTTATCGAACGAGTGCAATCGGTTCGGAGTTTCGCTACGTTCGAGGAGTCACCGCTCGTTCGCGAGATCACGGCTCCGTGGTGGAATTGGTAGACACAAGGGACTTAAAATCCCTCGGGCCTCACGGCCCGTGCCGGTTCGATTCCGGCCGGAGCCACCATTAACCCATACTCCCGAGCCCCCGATCGGGGGTCGCCCCTTCTCCGGCAAAAACCTGTCGCCCGGGCTACCGCGGACCGCCGGATTCTCAAGGTCTGTAACGCCGCCCCGATAAGTAAATATGGGTCCCTATGAGCGCCGTTTATACGTCCCGGCCCTTATCCTTGCGCTCGCGCTTATCCCGATCCCGTCGGCGACCGCCGGTGGCGGTCGAACAGCGCACGGAGCGAAGTGCCCCGTACTCATGGTCGACGGA
>JAYVXM010000346.1:0-1584 GCA_043785205.1 Bdellovibrionales bacterium | reverse complement strand
GGAAACGAAGGAAGGCCGGAGCGGATACCGCGCCGGCCTCATCCAAGACTTCGATTCGAACGTTCCGCTTAGTTCGCGGTGTTCGAGTTATCCGTGTTCTTCTTTCCGGTCGAGTCGGCGAGGGTCGGATCGACGATGCCGTACTTCGCGCGGAGATTGCTGACGTTCTTCAAGTGCTGAGCTTCCATTTCTTCCGCGGTGTGGGCGAGGGACTTCGCTTGACCGACGGTGGCTTGGCCCTTGAACTTGAACTTCACGTGATCGCCGATCCGGACGTAGGTTTCGGAAACCGGATCCCAGACGCGTTCGTTGAAGTTCTCGTTCACTTTCACTTTCACTTTACCGAGCGGACCGGAATTATCCGCGTTCTCTTGCTTGAGTTTGGCGAGCTTCTCCGCGTTTTCCTTGTCCTTGCGCGCTTGTTCGGCGCGATCGGCATCGTCCTTCTTCGCTTGATCGGCGTCCTTCTGAGCTTGGACTTGCTTCAAGCGCTCGATTTCCTTCTGCTTCGCGATCACGTCGTCTTCGCAAGGAGGATTCGTTACGACCGGATCCGTCGGGGTCGGTTTCTTCGGGATTTTATGGCGAACCGGAGTCGGCTTCGTGCGGACCGGGGTTTTCGTACCCGGGTCGGTCTTCGTCGTCGGCTTCTTCGTCGGTGGAAGCTTGGTCCGAACCGGCGGGACCTTCGTGCGGACCGGCGGCTTCTTCGGAGCCGGGTCGCAAGTATTCGTGTCCGGGTTATAGACCGGCGTCGGATCTTTGCATTCCGGCTTCGGTGCCGGGTCGCAGGAGTTCGTCGCCGGGTTATAGACCGGCGTATCTCCTTTGCAGTCTGGCTTAGGAGTGATGCAGGTATTCGTCGCGGGATCGCGAACTTGCGGGAGGGTGCAAACCACGTCGGTCTTGCCTTGACCACCATCGGTCTTGCCCTGACCGCCGTCGGTTTTGCCTTGGCCGCCATCCGTCTTGCCTTTTCCGTCGTCGCAAGGTCCCCGTTGGGCCTTCGTTACGTCGTGGCAAATGCCGTCGCTCGCGAGGACGTACCCGTTATCACAGCCTTCGCCGGACGGAACGTAGGAGTCGCCATGCGAACTCGTGGTCGTCGTCTCGCTTGATTCGGTCGTCGTGATGACGACGACGGTGGAGTTTCCGATTTCTTTCTTAATGTTTCGCTCGTCGCGCTTCAGGATACGAATTTCGCGGCCGGCTTCGATCGCCTTGTCGACGTGTTTGTCGATCCGACCCTGAAGGCGGGTGTCGATCCGTTCTTTGCGATCTTCGATCCGATCGGCTTTGCGGAACTGGCGTTCTTCGCGATTCGTCAGCGTGACGATTCGATCTTCATCGTCGCGGTAACGTTTCACGAGTTCGCCGGTATCCGAGCGGAGGATGTACTCCGTGACCGTGCGATTCTCTTTCGTGGTGATCGTCGTCGGGCTTCCGACGATCGTGCAGCCCTGGCCGCCGTTTCCGCCTTGGCCGCCGTCTTGGCAAGGGCCACCGCCTGCCACCGCGCTCGAAACGATCGCGAGATAGAACGTGGCGGAGAATAGGAAAAACTTCGTATACACCTTCATAAAT
>JAYVXM010000345.1:0-1596 GCA_043785205.1 Bdellovibrionales bacterium | reverse complement strand
CCCCAGAAAACTGTGATCCGCGGCTTCGTCTACTCGATCGTTACGCTCGTCGTCCTGGCGTTCCTCGCGCTCTTCGCTTCGGTGGGGGTCGGTGGCTGGGAATCCGTCGTCTTCGCGCCCGGTTCGACGACGCCGTCGGATTCGCCCCTCCCGCTGGCGCTCGGACGCGTCGTCGGCATGAACCACCCATTTTACCACCTCCTGGTCGGGATCGGCCTCTGCGGGCTGCTCGCTTCGTTCCACGGAATCATCTTCTGCGCGGGCCGAGCGACCTTCGAATTCGGACGGGTTGGGTACGCGCCGAAGATCTTCGGAACCGTCCTCGAAGGTCGGCACACACCCGCGGCGGCGCTCGTCTTGAACATGCTGATCGGTTTCGTGGCGCTCGCGAGCGAACGGACCGGCGACATCATTACGCTTTCGGTCTTCGGCGCGCTGACCCTCTACGTGATTTCGCTGCTCGCGGTGATGCGTCTTCGGAAGACTCGTCCCGAGCTTCCGCGTCCGTACCGGACGCCCGGCTATCCGTTTCTTCCGCTTTCGGCGCTCGCGATCGCGGCGGTCTGCCTCGTTTCGATGGTCGTATACAATCCGAAGATCGCGTTCATTTACGCCGCGGTTCTCGCCGGGAGCTACGCCTGGTATTACTGGGGTATCTCGTCGTCCGCTAAACTCCGCGTGAGGCAAGTCGCATGAAAAAACTGATCGATGAAATCCGCCAGTCCGAACATCAAAAAGTGAAAGTCGCGATCACCGATATCGACGGGGTCTTACGCGGGAAGTACTTGCATAAGGATAAGTTCCTGTCGGCTCTCGAGAGCGGATTCGGGTTTTGCAACGTCGTCTTCGGGTGGGATTCGGGGGACGTCTGCTACGATAACTCGACCTACACGGGCTGGCACACCGGCTATCCGGACGCGCTCGCGAAGATCGACGTCGGGACCGCGCGGAAGGTGCCGTGGGACGGGGGCGTTCCGTTTTTTCTCGCCGATTTCGTCGAGAACGACCAGGGCGCGCCGCTCGAGATCTGTCCGCGCCAGGTCTTGAAGTCCGTGCTCGCGAAGGGCGCGAAGGCCGGCTACGCCGCGAGCTGCGGAATGGAATTCGAGTGGTTTAACTTCGCCGAGACTTCCCAGTCGATCGCCGACAAGGGATTCCAGAAGCTCCAGTCGCTCACGCCCGGCATGTTCGGTTATTCGCTCCTGCGGATGAACCAGAACCAAGGGTTTTTCAACGCGCTCATGGATCAGTGTCGCGAATTCGGGATTCCGATCGAGGGCCTCCACACGGAGACCGGCCCGGGCGTTTTCGAAGCGGCCATCCAGTATTGCGGAGCGCTCGAGGCCGCCGATCGCGCGGTTCTTTTCAAGAGCAGCGCGAAGGAGATCGGCCACCGTTTCGGAGTCCTGCCGACTTTCATGGCGAAGTGGAACGCGAGCCTTCCGGGTTGCAGCGGGCACACGCACCAAAGCTTGGCCGACGGCTCGGGGAAGAACGTCTTTTACGACGAAAAAGACCCGAACAAAATGAGTGAGGTTTTCCGAAGTTATATCGCCGGCCAACTTCTTTGCCTGCCAGAAATCCTGCCGCTCTTCG
>JAYVXM010000344.1:0-1598 GCA_043785205.1 Bdellovibrionales bacterium | reverse complement strand
ACCTCCAGGTCCAAGAGGTCATTGATACCGTTTCGATCAAGGAGTCCGAAGTCCAGGACCGGGACGGCAAATGGCATCGTCTTCAAATTCGCCCGTATAAAACTACCGACCACAAGATATCGGGCGCCGTTTTATCGCTCATTAATATCGATGATCTTCGGCGTGCCGTCATCGACGCCGAGTGGGTTCGCGACTATTCGGAAAACATCGTCGAGGCCGTTCAGAATCCGCTCTTGGTGCTCGATTCCGAATTGAAAATCGTTTCGGCGAATCAGACTTTTTATGACGCCTTCCGGACCTCGAAGGCCGAGACGGAGGGAAGGGATCTTTTCGAGACCGCGATCGGGGCGTGTAGCATCGACGTGCTCAAAAAGCCGCTTGCGGAAATGCTAGAGCGGAATACTTCCTTTAAGAACAAACTGACGACCTGTGAAGGCCCGGGCGTCGGTCCGCGAGTGATGTCGCTCTCCGCCCGCCGAATTCGATCGCACGAAGGAGGCGCGATGATCTTGCTGGCGATCGAAGACGTGACGGACCGAAAGAATCGAGAAAAGGATCGAGCGGACCTCCTGCGCCAAACCGAGGACGCGAAGAACAACGCCGAAAAGGCGAACCTAACGAAGGATTTATTTCTAGCCACGCTCTCCCACGAGCTCCGCACGCCCTTAACCTCGCTGATCCTGCAGGCCCAGATGCTTCAGCGGGGAGGGCTCGACGATGCGCGGGTGAAAAAAGCGAGCATGGCCATCGAAAGGGCGGGGCGCACCCAATCCTTGCTGATCGAAGATCTTCTCGACGTTTCCCGAATCGTCACCGGAAAACTCAAGATGGAAGTATCCGAGGTCGACCTGAAAGAGGTGGTTCTTTCGGCTTTAGAGACGGTGAGCGCGCTGGCCGAGAGTAAATCCATCGTTCTTGAGTCGCACCTCGATGATTCCCTAGAAAAAATTTCCGGCGATCCCGTCCGATTGCAGCAAGTGATGTGGAACCTCCTCACGAACGCCATAAAATTCTCCTCGAAGTCGGGCCTTGGCGATCGAGTGATCGTGAATCTGAAGGCGGACGGGGATCGGGCCCGGGTCGAGGTGATCGATCGCGGAATAGGCATCGAACCGGAATTCTTGCCCCATGTCTTCAATCGCTTCAGTCAGGCGGACGATACGAATATACGAGTCCACGGCGGCCTCGGGCTCGGACTCGCGATCGTGCGCCATTTGGTCGAAATGCATGGGGGAAACGTCGAAGTGAAAAGTGCCGGAAAAAACTTGGGGAGCACTTTTACGATCACCCTCCCGTTTATGAACGGGAAATCCGTCGACTCCGAGGATTCCGATTCGCGAGCCGAGCCGAAGGCAAGCCAGAGGGGAAAATCGAAGGCCGTCCTCCTCAAGGGAATGAAGGTCCTTTTGGTCGAGGACGATTTCGACGCGCGCGAGGCGCTTACGGACATGCTCGTCTTTGCCGGCGCGGACGTGAAAGCGGCGGCGTGCGCGGACGACGCGATCCGGGTTCTGAAAAAATTTACCCCCGACAAAATGATTCTCGATATCGCGATGCCGGGGGAGAACGGCTATTCGCTCTTAAAACGGATTCGAAAG
>JAYVXM010000343.1:0-1606 GCA_043785205.1 Bdellovibrionales bacterium | reverse complement strand
GTTTATCGATCAAATCGGGTAGAAGAGTGCCGAAGAAGATCCATTTCAGCGGAAGTTTCCGGCTGAACGGCGCCGCAAGTTTAGATCCGATCCCGAGGTGGCCGAAGATCCACATTTAGGCGACCGTGAGGACGACTTTGCCGAAGAGCGTACGCGCTTCGATCAGGCTCATCGCGTCGCCGATCTTCGTCATCGGAAGCGTGCGGTCGACGACCGGCTTTAGTTTTCCTTCACCGACGAGTTTTACCGCGCGCTCGAGATCCGCCTTCGTGCCCATGGTCGTGCCGAGAAGCGAGAGGTTCTTGAAGAAGAGGAGTTTCAAATCGATTTTCACGTCGCTGCCGCTCGTCGCGCCGCAGGTCGCGAGCCGCCCGCCGACGGCGAGGCTCCGCATCGAATCGACGAAGGTATCCTGGCCGACGTGATCGATCGCAACGTCGACGCCGCGACGCCCGGCCGCCTTCAGGATTTTTTTCAGCTCTTCGCGAAACGGGCCCTTCCGATACTGGATCACGTAATCCGCCCCGACGGCCTTTGATTTCGCAATCTTCGCGTCGTCGCCGACGGTGGTGATCACGGTCGCGCCGTGAAGTTTCGCGAGCTGGGTGGCCGCGATCGAGACTGAGCTTCCGCCCGCCTGAATCAGGGCGTACTCCCCGGCCGCGATGCGCGCTTTCCGCACGACCATCGACCAGGCCGTCAAGTAGGGGATTCCGATCGCCGCGGCCTCGGTGAAGGAAACCGAGTCGGGGATCGGGATGAGATCGCCGACCGGGGCGACGACGAAATCGGCGCACCCGCCGTCGAACGTCTCGCCACGGATGCCGAATTTCGCGCAAAGCGGATCGTTTTCGGAGAGGCAGGCCGCGCACTTTCCGCAGGAAGAGCCGGGCGAAACGATCACGCGCGAACCGATGCGAAGGCCCTTCGATTCGGTCCCCGGACCGAACTCGACGATCACACCGACCGCGTCGGTTCCCGGAATCAGCGGGAGCGGGAAGGCGTGACCGGGAACGCCCTTGCGGACCCAAAGATCGAGGTGATTCAGCCCGACCGCCTTCACTTCGATCCGCGCCTGGTCGGCGGTAGGCTTCGGCACGTCGAGATCGACGCGCTTAAAGACTTCGTTTCCGCCGTGGGATTCGACTCGCCAGGCTTTCATCGAGCGGCTATCCGAAGAACTTCTTCACGGTCTCGGCGATCTTCCTGCCCGAGATCCCGTGTTGGTCGTAAAGCTCTTCCGGTTCGCCGGATTCCCCGAACTGATCCTGGACGCCGATCTTCACGAGCTTCGGATGGCGGTCGAGCTTCGCGAGCGTTTCCGCGACGCAGGAACCGAGACCGCCGATGACCGAATGATCTTCGACGGAGAGGACGAGGTCCGCGTCCTTCACGGCGATCGTGACGCCCGCTTCGTCGAACGGTTTTAGGCAATGGACGTTATAGAGCGCGACGGACGCGCCGGAGCCTTCGAGAAGCTCCGCCGCCTTCGCCGCTTCCGCGGTACCGGCGCCGGTCGCGAACGCGACGACTTTTTTCCTACCGGCGGTCGCGTCCTTCAGCTTCGTGATCTTCGTGGCGATCCATTTCGCGCCGGTCTTCTCGG
>JAYVXM010000342.1:0-5520 GCA_043785205.1 Bdellovibrionales bacterium | reverse complement strand
CTCTTTCTGTTTAAAAACTAGACAGTCTGATTAACTTTCATCGCTTTTTAGCCTCACAATTTCCAAATTATTCTATGATTTTAGGATGTTATTCCTCTCGTGGTCTGGCATTTTTCGTGCTCTTTAGTGGCCATGCTCTCCAAATCGCGTTTCCTTGTCCTTTCGATCGGTATCGTCTCCCTTGCGTTCGCGGCCATCGCGAACCGCGCCGAATCCAAGGAGTACGGTCCTTTCGTCGTGAAGCTCAGCGATATCGACAATATGACCTTCACGTTCAATCGGAAACTCGAGAAGCCGACCCAGGCCCTCGATCTTGCCGCGCGCGACGGCGGTGGGATCACCCTCACCGACGGCCTTCTCACTTTGAAAAACGATGTCACGATCGACGTTCCGGTCATCGACCCGACGACGAACCTTCCCCAAGTCGGCGCGGACGGAAAACCCGTCACGAACCCCGTCCTCTACCCCGCGGGCACCGTCCTCGATCCGACGCGTAAGCCCGCCGATAATATTCTCCTTCCGAAAGACGTGACCGTCAGCGCGGTCGCGATCGCGAACGGAAAGTATTCGATTGGCCGCTTCGGCTACGTCGGCGTCGCCCCGCGTTTCGACTCGAAGAACCTCGAGATGTTCGCGAGTAAGATGGGTCACTCCCTCCGCGTGAAGGCCTGGATTACCCAGGACATCCTCGACACGTACGAGTTTACGCTCCTCAGCCGCTTCAAATCCTACTCCGACATGCTCGCGAAGCCGACGATCCACCTCGAAACCCTCCAGGACATCCGCCAACTCGCAGCGAACGCGTCGAGCGCGGACATGCGGAAGTGGTACTCGGTCGCCTCCTATTATTCGAAGCACCTTTACGAAAACGCTACGATGGATATCTACAAGACTCCGTCGAGCGACGATGAGTATAAGCGCCTGATTCTCACCCACATGATCCAAACCTATCTGAACGACCCGAGCGAGACGGTCGAAGGCGGTCTCGCGCTCTTCAATAAGTACAAGGCCGACCCGACGTTCATGCTCACCCGCCGGGAAGCTTCGGCCGCGCTCTTTCGCGCGCAATTCAAAAAGATCTTCGTCGAGGGTCCGGCCGTCGCGCCGATCTATCCGATCCTTCCCCTCGTGACGCCTTCGCCCCTGCCGTCGGGCGCTCCGGTCCCGATTCCTTCCCCGACTCCGATTCCTTCTCCGTTCCCGCATGCGAACGCGCTCGGATATTTAACTTTTGTTTACCCGATCGCAATCGACAAAGAAGGGCCGTTCAAACTTCCGAGCCCGGGCCTCCGGAGATTTCCGCTCGCCTCGAGCATCGAAGGCCGCTGGTTCAGCAATCGCTGGCTCGGCGAATTCGGCGGATTCCCTTTCCTTCAGATCACCGAAGATGGCGTCGCCTTTCACGGACCGATCACGTTGGCGAACGACGGATCGACTTGGTTCCTCCGCCGCGACAACGTTTCTCATAGCTGTATGCGCATGGATCCGAGCGACCTGATGGAACTTCGCGCGCTCATTCCGCGGAACATGAATTCGCTCCAGCGGCTGAACCAGACGATTCCGCTTTGGATCACCGAGTGGCCGGATGTCACCGACCTCGATAATAACGGCACGAACGAGGTCGTCGACGTCGCCTACTATTCGATCCCGACGAACGGTTCCCAGATCTCGAACGTCCTGAACTGGAGGCCTTCCGTCTATAACAAATCCTACTGGTCGAAGATGTTCAGCCCGTACGTGAAGCGTCTCAAGTCGAAGAACGCCTTCCATTTGACGACGACGACGATGAACGATCCGGAAACCGGCGGAATGAAGACCGTGAACGGAGCCGTATTCACCGGCCTTCCGAAATACGGTGTCGTCGACGGCGTGCTCCGGCCGGTCGGTTACTTTTCGGAGCCCCTCCCGATCAAGACGATGGACCAACGCCCCGGCCAGATCATCCAGTACCGCGAAGACGGTACGATCTATCAAGGCGCGGACGACGACGGAGCCGACCGTTGGGGAAGTTACCCACCCGCCGTGGTGAATAAGTTCTAGCAGCGGAGAGAACGTCCGGTCCGCCGGGTCCATCCGGCGCCGGTAAAATAAGTCAGAACGCGACGGTAATCGGCGGCGAGACGTCCCGGATGTCACAGTCGCCCGCGCTATCGTCCTCGTAAACCACGCAAGCGAAGTCCGTCGTGTGATCGAGCGCGATGAGCGGATGGTGCCACGTACCCGGATGGTAGGTGATGCCCTGGCCCGACTTCGCGATGAACGCCCGAAGCGTGGTGAGGTCGGGTGAATCGCCGCCGCCCGCCACGACGACGAGGTAGCGCGCCGAATCCGTCATCGGCACGAAGAGCTGGGTCGAGTGGGGGTGCCGCTCGAGGAGCTTTACGGAAAACGTCGGATCGGTGAACGCCGCGCTCCGAAAGACGCAGAGATTCGGCGTGGCGCGGGCGGGGCGATCGTTTCGCAATTCGCCGAGGTGATTATAGCGCTCCGCGGTGCCGTTATTCGCGCTCTTCCAGGGATGCGCCGGATCCGCGGCGACGACGGCCCCGAACGGTCGGTACGTCTCGCGTTTCAGGGGCTCGGCGGCGATGGATTTCGGGGGGCTACTCATGGTCAACCTGCGTAAATCGTAGCGGTTTCCCTCAGAAAAAGGGTTTTTTTTCGCCCCACGTTAGGTAAAAAAACCTTTAGAGGAGAGCCCCGCGTGAACGTCGACATCCACTTCGGAGATTGGATTAGTTACCTGATTCGCTGGGTCCATCTCATCACGGGCATCTCCTGGATCGGGAGCTCGTTTTATTTCATGTGGCTCGACTCCGCGCTCGAAAAGCCGGCGACGGAGAAGCCCGACGTCGAGGGCGAACTCTGGATGGTCCACAGCGGCGGCTTCTACGAAGTCGAACGCAAGAAGATCAATGCCGGCAATATGCCGAAGACGCTCCACTGGTTCAAATACGAGGCGCTCTTCACCTGGATCAGCGGCGCCTGCCTTCTCGGGGTCGCCTACTACTCGAACGCTTCCGCCTATATGGTCGACCCGACCGTCGCCGCGCTTACACCGGCCCTGGCCGTCTTCGGTAGCGTCGCGACCCTGGCGCTCTCGTGGTTTCTCTACGACGGTCTTTGGCAATGGGTCGGAAAGAAACAGCCGGGAATCGCGACGGCGATTTCCCTCCTCCTTGCCGCGGGTTTCGCCTACCTCTTTTGTCACTTTCTCAGCGGTCGCGCGGCGTTCATCCACATGGGCGCGATGTTTGGGACCTGGATGGTCGCGAACGTCTGGGTCCGGATCCTTCCCGCCCAGCAGAAGATGGTGGACGCCACCCGCGAGAACCGTACGCCGGATTACGCCCACAGCGGCCACGCGAAGCGCCGGTCCGTTCACAACACCTACATGACGTTCCCCGTCCTCTTCATGATGTTGAGTAACCACTACGCGATGACCTATAGCGGAGCGACGAACTGGATCCTGCTGATCCTCCTCATCCTCTTCGGCGCCTCGGTTCGTCACGTGATGGTAGCGAAGGAAGGCAAGGGTCGTTGGGCCATCGCGCCGGCCGCCGCCTCGCTACTCGCTCTCGTCACGCTTTCGGCTCAGTTCAACCATCCCGTCGGCGAAGATTCCGGAACGCCGGCCGCCGTCGGTCCGGCCGTCGCGTTCCACGACGCCCATGCGATCATCCAGAGTCGCTGCTTGAGCTGCCATTCGAAGGATCCCGTGATCAAGACCTTCGGCCCGATGCCGGGCGGCGTTTCGTTCGAGACGATCGAACGGATCCACGCCCTTGCCTCGCGGATCAAATTCCGCGCGGTCGTGACGAAGACGATGCCGATGGCGAACCTGACGAAAATCACCGACGAAGAGCGCGCGACGCTCGGCCGCTGGATCGACCAGGGCGCGAAGGTCGACGAGTGAGCGCCGATTTCTCGATCCGCAGCCGTCGAACGCTCGTGGGCCTCGAGGGCGACCCGCGCCCGGCCGCGCTCGCGATCCGCGACGGAACGATCGCGGAAATCTCCGCGTACGAAGCGCCCGCCGCCGGTCTTCCGCTCGTCGAGGGCGGGGATCAGGTCCTGATGGCGGGAATCTTCGATACCCACGCCCACATCAACGAGCCGGGCCGTACGGACTGGGAAGGGTTTCTCACCGCGACCCGGGCCGCCGCCGCCGGCGGAATCACGACCGTCGTCGACATGCCGCTAAACTCGATTCCCGCGACGACGACCCTCGCCGCGCTTCGCGTGAAGATGGAGACCGCCGCCGGAAAATGCGCGATCGACTACGGATTCTGGGGCGGCGTGGTTCCGGGAAACGCGGCTGAGCTCGAACCGATGGTGCGGGCGGGCGTCCTCGGATTTAAGTGTTTTTTGATCGAATCGGGCGTGGATGAGTTTCCGATGGCGCGGGAGGCGGACCTCCGGATCGCGATGCCGATCCTCGCCCGTCTCGGCGTACCTCTCCTCGTGCACGCGGAACTCGACTGCGGATCCCTTTCGACGGACGCGGGAGAGCGGGACTACCGTGGCTATCTCGAATCTCGTCCGCCGAAGTGGGAAGTCGAAGCGATCCGGATGATGATCGGGCTCGCCCGCGAAACCGGATGCGCCGTCCATATCGTGCACCTCTCGGCCGCGGACGCCCTCGCCGATATCCGCGCCGCGCGCGCGGCCGGAGTTCCGATCACGGTCGAAACCTGTCCTCACTACCTCTATTTCGAGGCGGAATCGATCCCCGCGGGCGCGACCCAATATAAATGCGCGCCGCCGATTCGGGAGCACGCGAATCGGGAACGGCTCTGGGCCGGCCTCCTCGAAGGCTCGATCGACTTTATCGTCTCCGACCACTCCCCGTGCACGCCCGCGCTCAAGGCACTCGACACCGGGAATTTTGAGCGCGCTTGGGGCGGGATCTCGGGACTTCAGTTCAGCCTCCCCGTCGTCTGGACCGAGATGAAACGACGGGGTCTTTCCCTCCGGCAGCTGAGTACGTGGATGAGCGCGCGGACCGCCCGGTTCGCCGGACGCGGGGACCGAAACGGACGGCTCGCCGTCGGATACCGGGCCGATCTGCTCCTTTGGAGCCCGGAGGCGACTTTTCGCCTCGATCGCGCGATGATCAAACACCGCCATAACATCACGCCCTACGAAGGGCGGGAATTTCACGGTCAGGTTTCCCGGACGTACGTTCGGGGAATCTCCGTCTTCGAAAACGGAATTTTTACCTCGGCCACCCCGGCCGGAAAACGCATCGATCGGAGTCCCGTATGAACCTCTTCCCGGATAATCGCCGTCCCGCCGTTTCTTTCCTCGAGCTGATCGACCTCGCATCCGAAAAAGTCGGCGGCGTGGCTCTCGAGACGAACGACGATTTTTTCGCGGAAAAGGAAAATCTTCTCAAAGCGGAGCCCGCCGTTTTTATCCCGGGAAAATACACCGAATTCGGAAAGTGGATGGACGGGTGGGAAAGCCGTCGGAAACGGAATCTCGGACCCGGGAACGACCATGACTGGTGCATCATCC
>JAYVXM010000341.1:0-1609 GCA_043785205.1 Bdellovibrionales bacterium | reverse complement strand
ATTCAAGTAAAATTGGAGCTCGAACGTCTCGCCCGTACTCACCGGAAAGGCCTCTTTCATCTCGCCGACAATGTCATAGTCGAAGCCGACGCCCGTATCGCTCAGGTCTACGACGCGAAGCCGGTGAAATCCCTTCTTCGGGACGACGACGAAAAAAGAGAACGATTCGAGGATCGGGCGGCGCCGGGACCCCCGACGATCGATGCCGGACTTTTCTGAATTAACCATTTCCTTTTCCTCCGCCGGAAGTGGACGCCGGCGCCGTCGTTTTCGGCGCCGCTCCCTCGATCGTCACCGCGACCGGCAAACCCGTTTCGGGATTCGAAGGATTCGCGAGAGCGCGATCGATGGCGCTTTTCCAGGCTGTTTTACGGGTCTCGAATTTATTCCGTAGATCGGTGACTTCGGCGTCGAGGCTGGCCGCGCTCGACGAAGTCGTGAAGAGTCTTTCGTGGGCGGAATGCAGATCGGAAAGGATCCTCTCCACCACCAGAAACTCGCTTACGAGATTCCCGTGAAAAAAGCCTTCCTTGATTTGTTCGGGCGTCATTCCTGCGTATTTTTGCGTGAGATTCTGTTCGATCGGGCGCCAAGTACGATTCAATTCGTTCCAGATCTGCTTCTGCTTCGGCCCGATCGGCTGGTGGCGAAGACGGTCGTAGGTAGTCGTCGAGACGAGCGCCTGACTATCGAGCGTCGAAGCGGCGATCGATAGCTCCATGACCTCGCTCTTCGCGCGCGCGACGAGCCCATCATGGAACTCCTTTAACCGTTGCTCGTAGGTCGCGTCCTTCGCGCCGAAAAAGATCTTCTTCGAAAACACGAGCCGCCGGTCCTGGGGGAGCTGATTGGGCAGATTCCGCGCGATCGGCGCGAGCGGAAGAAGTTCCTTATAGACGAGATCCGGCTGCCCGATCGGCGCTTCCATCACGTAGACGAAATACTCCCCGCGCGGAATCGGTTTTCCGTCGGGATACCGAAGCGGCGTCGATTTCGCGAGACGCTTTGTCGTGGCGACGTCGAGCTTCCCGCTGTAACTCAACGTATTCAGCAATCGATGGGGAACGCCTTCGACATAAATCTCGAAGCGCGCGCCATCCGGGAGATTCGTCGCCACGTAAAAGATCGGCGAAAGCGGATCGGACTTGGAAAGGGCGATGGAAACCTGGGGACCGGAGGAAATCGACGACTTCGCCGCCTTCTTCAGATCTTGATAATCTTCGGGAGTCACGTCGTTCAACTCCGGAAGGGTCGACATGAGCGACGCGATCCGATCTTCCGCCGGCCGCAAGATCCCCGTTTTCTGGAGCCCGAGTAGGACGAAGATCACGACGATCGCGTAAATGAAGGGCTTCATCCGCTTCGTGATAATCGGCGCTTTTTCGCCAGGTCCCTGAGTCGACGGACGCGTGGCCGCGGCCGCTCCGAGAACCGCCGGCCGGAGAATCTGGGGCTGAGTCGAGGATTCAAGTGAATTAACTTCGATGATCGATGTCTTCGTTCCGACGTCGGTCCGGGTATTTTCGCGCTTGATCGAAACGAGGCTCGGCTCGCGAATCGGTTCCAACGTGACGGGCTCGACCGCGCGCGCTTCCAAAGCGGGTTCGGC
>JAYVXM010000340.1:0-16835 GCA_043785205.1 Bdellovibrionales bacterium | reverse complement strand
GTTTTCTCGTCGCCCGACTCGCGCCCCGGGCGCCGCTCCTGAGTAATCCTTCCCCTCCGGTCTCCGCTTCATCGACCGCGATGCCATCCGTTCGGGAGTCCACGCCGGCGCCGGCGGGAACTCCCGACGCCGCTCCGACCGGCGGGGGCGAAACCGCGCGCTCCACCGCGCTTTCGCCGGGCGTCCGACCGATTTCCGCCGCGCCGACGCCGGACTTCGCCACGGTCACATCCGCGGGAACCGCGCGGCTCGTGGTCTTGGAGAACGCCGTCCGCGCATCCTTGCCAACGATCGCCGCGATCCGGAAGAAATCGTCCGAGGAAGTCCACGATACACCCGCCGAAATCCTCGAGGCTGGCCGTCGTCTCGGCGAGCTCGCCGAATTCCTCGTGAAAAACCCCGCCTACGTGCGCGAAGCGCTTCCGACTTATCGGCAATGCGCCGCGAATGACGCCCTGATGCCGGCCGTGCGCGCCCTTTGCACCTACCGCCTTCACGTCTTCGAACGGGACTGGGACGCGGAAACCCGCGCTGCCTATCCGAAGATTCCTACGGAGATTCGCGCACTCGCGAAACAGCTCGAAGGGACATAACCGTAAGGAGGCTCTAGCCCGCCATCGCGCGGGTCGCGACGAGCCCGTCCCAAAACTGGCGACCTCCCCGATCGGCACGTCGGAGCGGACTCCCGCGTTCCGCGCCGGTCACCGCGCGCGGAATCCGCCCCGCGACCGTTCGGAAAAATCCCGAGAGTCCGGCCCGGCTCGGCGCCCGAAGCTCGAGCCGGAGGACGGTCGCCTCGATCGCGACTTTACCGACGACGACCCCGCTCCGGAGGGCTTCCCGAGCGATAATTTGGCGGATCGCCTTCCGATTCTCCGGGAGATCGAGGCGCCAGGCCCCGCGGGCGCGGGTAGCGGTCAAGCGGGCTTCGAGGCGCTGGTTCGCGCCGAAGGGCCGGGCGATTTTACGCGTTCCCCGGGGCTGGGGACCGAACCAAGATTCGGCCTTCAATCGGGGCGACCGAGGGAGGCTCGCTTCCCGTCCGTGGGAATCCGCTGTGGGAGGACGCGGACGAAGATCCTTCTTCGTGCGAGCGCTGAAAACAGGACTGCTTTCTGAGCGACTACTCTTCTTACGACTACCTTTTTTTCGACTGCTGAACATACGGTATCCATAAAAATCACGAGGGGCAATGTCAATTTCTTATAATAAAAAAGGGAAGACTGATCATTCATGATCGGTCTTCCCTTTTCGAGAGAGAGGAGTTTATGAGTTGCCTACTGAACGGTTCCGGTTCGCAACTCTTGACCGGAACTCTGGGAAAACCACTTCTGCATCCACTGGCGCGACTTTCGTCGCGCATTCGCACGGGGATTTCTCCGCTCTCCTGAAACGATTCGATTTTCAATCGTACGATCCGTCGTACGTTCCCTAGTAGAGCAAGGGCGATGCCGCCGGACGGGGGCCGCACCGAAATTAAATCCCTATGGTTCCCGGCGTTCCCGCACGCTCGCGGCGCCAACCCTGTCGAAAGTTTAGACACGCGACGAATCGGGAAAGTCACCGTCGAACTCCCCTTCGGGGTCGCCGAAACGGTTCCAGTGGAATTCGGGCGCGGTTTCGTAGAAAATACTTGAAGGGTGAAATTTCCGGGGTTTTTCGAAAATATCGCGCGCGGCGAACGGGGGCAGGTATCGATCTTTATCGGATCGATGCTCCTCACGTTCTTCCTTTTCCTCGCGTTCGTGCTGAACACGGGAATGCTCGTGAACGCGAAGATCAACCTTCAGAACGCCGCCGACCTCGCCGCGTACGCGGGAGCGGCGACCCAAGCGCGCCAGCTGAACGACATTGGCTACCTGAACTACGAGATGCGCCGGATCTACAAGAAGTTCCTCTACCGGTATTACGTCATCGGAAACGCGACGATCCCGACTTTTCCCCGGACGGGCGGCAGCGGCCCCGCCCGCTTCGCCGTCAACGAATTCAAAAATGGCCAGCTCATCGGCCAACCGGATCTCGGCGTCCCCTCGACCTGCGTGACCTTTCTTCCGAACGACAACTATTGCCAAAACGCGACCCTTCCCTCGGTGCCGAACGTCGGCGGCGGGATCAATAATCTCGACGCGATCATGGGCGCCCTCGCGAACCAGCTGAATACGCTCGAAGGCATTCGGAAACAGGGCTGCGTCGGTATCGGGCAGATGAACCAGATGCTCATGTTCTACTGGCTCTGGAATACCGATCCGAGCCTGGACGCGGTGACGGCCGCGCTTTCCACCGCCGGTCAGGACCCCCAGTACGTCGCGCGCCTCAGCGTACTTCGCTCGCTCGGTCAGGGGCTCGGACTCATGCCGCGCGAGATCTTCCTCCGCAAGCGCATCGATTCGCTCGCGCAATACGTGAACTTCAAGCCCCAGCGCGGCGTCGACCTGAAGGCCGTGAACGCCCTTAAGGGCGGCTCCGACTGGGCGATGCATGAGCGCACGATCCAGGCCTTTCTCTCGGCCTTCCATTCGCTCGGAAAGAACACCTACGACGATGCGGATATCCACCTAGACGAGCTCCTTCCCGAAGGGAAGGACGCCGCGAATTTGATCGCCCTTCAGAACGTCACGACGAAGTTCGACGTCTTCGCGACCGACTTCGCGGTCGACGGGAACAACGCGTGCGATACGTTCACGGTAAACAAGCCGGACAGCCCGAACCGGGATCAGGGCTGCACCCAATGCCTCGTTCCGTTTCCCCAGTCCCAGCGCTTCAGCGGATTCGATCCGATCGTCGGGGTGGCGAAGGACCCGAAAGTCCTCACCTATTACGCGCTTCGCTTGACCGCGAAGGCGCACATCCTCTTTTCTCCCTACGGCGACCTCGAAATGACCGCCTACGCCGCGGCCCAACCCTTCGGTTCCCGCATCGGTCCGCCGCTCGCGGAGGCGATCTTCAACTCCCCCGGCTCGCCGAAGCGCACCCAGGACGGCGGCGTCGCCACCCGCTGTAACGGCGCCGCGACCTGCGAAGGCCTGATTCCGAACCTGCCCGTGAAAGACAGCGAATCGTCGAGCCCGACGCTCGCCTCGGGGTGGGCATCGAACGACGTGCTCTTTAATATGTACTCGGGCGGACTCTCCGTCGCGCCGAGCGGGAACGGCCCGGTCCAGCAAACCGTCACGAACCAGGATCTCCTCCGCGCCTACCACGTCGCCATGGCGCCGAATCCTTGGGAAATGGGCCGGTATAATATACCCAACGATTCGAACGCCGATCCGTTTCTCGAAAGCTTCGACGCGAAAGGAGTTCGCGCGATCTGGGCGCCCCTCTTCACGGGGAGTTCCACGGCGGCGAACTCGAACCCCGCGGCCGGCGTGATCGACTACATTAATCAGATGGCGACCAACTACGCGAACCAATCGACCGCGGCGAAGAGCATTTTCAGTCCCGCCGCCCAAGCCGCGCTCATCACTCAGATCAACGCCTACGTGAACGGCTCGCTCAAGGGCGGAAACGGGGAGGACGGCGAGGGATTGAACGTGGTCCGGATTTTCGATCCGATCAGTACGCGGACCGATCTGTCGGGCGCGCGAAAACCACTCGTTCCGACGATTCCGGACACGATAATGATGCGCGACGCGAAACGGCTGAAGACCGGATGGAACGACGTGCTCAGCCGCACCCCCCCGAACGATTACCAACAAAAAGGGCGCACCGGATATAGTGTGAAATTCGTACCACTAGCCACATTACGCGACGCGTCCGGGGTCACGACGAATGGAACCGACTCCTTTACGAACCGCCTTCCGTCCTCAAACGGCGTCGGGAATGACATCATTGAAATGAAACACTGATTGCCAACTGCTTTCGTCCTTCGCTAAATTCTACAGGCTTCCCCACAACCCGACTTTTACCCAAGCACAGCAAGGAACATCCGGACATGGCCAAGAAAGCGAAAAAGAAACCAGCGAAAAAAGCCGCGAAAAAAAGCGCGAAAAAATCCAAGCCCGCCAAGAAAGCTGCGAAGAAAACGAAACCGGCGAAAAAAACCGCTCCGAAGAAGGCCGCGAAGAAAGCCGCCGCGAAAAAAAGCGCGAAGGCCGCGCCAAAAAAGGCGCCCGCCGTGAAGATCGCCGCCCCGACCTCGAAGAACCAGCCGATGGCGCGCGAATCGAATCTCGGTTCCGCCGCCTCGTTCATGGGCGGCCTCGCCGCGGGTGCGGGCGCTTCCGCCGCGTACTCGAGCTTCGGTCACGAGTCCAAGCCTAGCGACGACGGCGAAGAGTAGTCTTTGGAGATCCGCGACGTCCTTCACGGCTCGGTCACGATCGAGCCGCATGAGCGGGCGATTCTCGACTCGCGCTACTTCCAGCGCCTGCGGTCGATTCGTCAGCTCGGCTTCGCGGAATATTCGTACCCGAGCGCGACCCATAACCGATACGTTCACAGCCTGGGCGCCATGCGAGTGGCGACCCAGGCTTTCGAAACGATCTTCGGCGGTCCCGAAACGATGCCGGCCCAAAGCGCGCCGGATCGCCTCCTCCTCGGCCGAACGAATCCCGCCGCGTTCGCGCGGTTCCGCGCGGTCGTCCGCATCGCTTCGTTGCTTCACGACGTCGGTCACGGCCCCCTCTCCCATACGACGGAATTCGCGATGCCCGAAGTTCGGCGGCTCGGACTTCCGGAATGGACTGGGTTTTCGAATCAGGATCGCAAAGCGAATCACGAAGACTACACGCTCAAAATCATCCTCGATTCCGGCCTGACGAAGATTCTCGCGCGCGCCGGCGAAGGCTTCGGGTTCAAGCCCCGCCACATCGCGGGCATCATCGAGCCGAAGTTGACGATGGACGACGATTTTTTCCTCGAGCCGATCGAGGCGCTCGGCGGAAAGAAGGTCGACTTCCGTCCGATCCTCCAGCAAATCATCTCGAGCGAGCTCGACGCGGATCGAATGGACTACCTCCGCCGCGACAGCCTCTTCGCGGGCGTGAGCTACGGCGAGTTCGATTTCGACTGGCTCGTCGGGAACCTCACGTCGCATGTGCATCAGGGGAAGGTTTATCTCGCCCTTCAGCATCGCGCTCTCTACGCGTTCGAGGATTTCCTCCTCTCGCGTTTCAATATGTTCCTCATGGTCTATCTCCACTACAAGAGCATCGTTTTCGACGAGATGCTCGGCCAATACTTCGCGTCCGCGCCGGGGGAATACGCGCTCCCCGCGGACATCGAAGCGTACTGCGACGCCGGGGACGCCCAGCTCTACATGGCGCTCGCGAAATCGAAGAACGAATGGGCGCGCCGGATTACCGATAAGCGTCCGTACCGGATGCTGGTCGAGCTCCATAGCGGAATTCCGGCGGGCAAGGCCGCCGCGGAAAAACAGGAAAAGCTCCTCGCGGAAGTGAAGGCGAAACTCGCGGCAAAGAAGATCCACTTCATCGAGGCGAGCGTCTCGGGCGAACTTTCGAAATATTTTCGGAAACCGGGCGACTCGATTTATATCCGTTACGACAATCATTTTTCCGATCCAAGCTACATCCCGCTCGAGAAGTGCACCGACCTTTTCGAGAAGTATTCGGAGAAGCGCTCGATCACGCGTCTTTACGTCGCCCCCGAGGTTTATGCGGAATGCGCCGCACTCGGGCGGGGAACGTCCATGCTCGACTAGAACAGGTCACTCGCGGGAGTCGACTAGGTACTTTTTTCCGCCCGAAATCGGCGCCGGTTTATGGCATTCTGACGGGATGCGGGCGGATTTCTGGATTCCCTTTTTCGTTCTCTGCTCCGTCGGACTCGGCTCCGGGGCCCGTGCGGACGACGAAGCGGTCTGCCGACCGGATCCGGAAGGTTTCGAATTAAACCGGGCGGGTTGGGGACCCCAGGCGACTCTCCTCTTCGACCTCGGCCGGAACCTCGTCGGACTGAAATCCGACGAAGAAGTCGATCGCTACATCGCGTGTTGGAATAAAGGTTCCAAGTACGAGGAGGTCTACGAAAAGAAAAACCGCAAGCTCGTGAAGGACGCGGAAAGGGCGACCGGTGTCCCGTACCCGATCCTGTCCTGCCTCTACTTCCGGGAGTCGATCGAATGGAACACGGATATCGTCAGTCCCGCGGGCGCGATCGGCCTCGCCCAACTGATGCGGGAAACCTTCCGCACGACGCTCGGTTCCTTGAACGTTTCGGAAAACCAAAAACTCTACAACACCTACGTGGCGGCCGTCGGTCATCCGCCTCCCGAAATGTCGTCCCGGAACCCCGAAGCTTCGATTTTTCTCGGCGCGCTCTATTTGAAACAGGTGTACCACGACCTTTTCGGCGATCGTCCGCCGACGACCGATCGCTGGATCATCGCCACCGGCGGTTATAACTCGGAAACGAGCGCCGAGAAGTGCGGAAAAGACATGACCGTCGATCAGTGCATCGCGGTCGTTCGGGAACGCGAAAGCCATATGAAACGGGATAAGCACGGCAGAGTTCGGCACGAAAACAGCAACCACCTGATTTCCATTCGGAACTGCGCCGGGGCCGGAATCACGAAACCGATGGCGGGCAAACACGGAAAGACGTGCGGGTCGTAAACCCCGCCCCGCACGCCGTTAATTCTTCCGCTTACCGCCGAAGATGTACCGGACGGTGAGTCGCGCGATCGGATCGTAGTCGTCGACGTCCTGGAACGTGCCCGCCAGTCCCCTAACTCTGTACTGGATCGCGGTCTGAATCCTATTCCCGGACGAGCCGGTGTGGAAGTTTCCCTGCACCTCGGCGTTGGCGTTCCAGCCGAAATTTCCGACCGAAGTCGTTCGCGGGAAGTAGATGACGGCGGCGCCGCCCTTGAGACTCACTTTCGAGTCGTTCCATTTCTTGTTTTTGAGAAGACTCGCTCCGAGGTCCCCGCCGACCTGGACCCGCGAGTTTCGGTCGAAGGAAATCTTCGAGCCGTCGCCCTGAACGCCGAGGTGGGCGCTGAGACTCGCCTGGAGCTCGCAGGTGCCGCGAAACATCCGCGTCGTCCTGCGGATTTCCCCGCCGAGCCCCCCCGCCCACGAGCCGTATTCTAGGATCGCCGGGTCCTTCGGAATATCCGGGCCGACCGAAACGTCCACGACGTCCATCATCGGACCCGGAGTTCCGTTCGCCTTCATCGTCGCCTGTCGTCCGACGGTCTGGGCGGTCCAAGTCGCCGGTGCGCCGAGTCCGTTTTCGTCGCGGTAGGTGTAGTTCGCGCCGCCGGTACGGTGCCAAAAATTTTGGAGGGAATTCCCGAAACTCTTTCCGGAAGTAATGTGTTTTGAAAATTCAACCTTGCCGACGATCGTAAATTTTTCCCGGTTCCACTCCTTGAAGATGTCCAGGTATTGGCGATCGAGGGATTGTTGCCGGAATTGCCCCTTCTTCATCGGATCCGCCACGCTCACATTATTGATGAAAACGGGACGGGCGACGCCGTCCGCGCCCGTCATCATCACGGGAATGCCAGCCTGCCTCGAGTTGACCTGGGCCTGGATCATTCCGCCATAGGTGTCCCAGCGGACTTGGGTCGGATGGGAATAGAGCTCCGTCCCCATTTCGAATCCGATCGCGTCGCCGCGCTTGCCGAGTTTCGTATCCCGCCCGAAAACCTTGATCGCGCTGAAGCTGAGATCGAACGTGTGGCCCGCGTCGTACGCGAGATCGGTCGGACCGCGCTGCTGGAGTCGACCCGGATAGTTGTCGTTTCCCGTCGAGAGTCCGAGGATGAGCGATCCGGGAACTCGGCCGAAGAGACTTTGAAGCTCGGCGCGCGTCGGGAGCGTGGTCGGGACCGGCACCGGAGAAACGGAAGGCTCGGGCGTGGCGACCGACTCCGGCCCGGGCGAAGGCGAGGTCTCCGGCTCTTCGAAGTCGCAGGTGTACACTCCGACCTCGGTCGGTTCCGGTTCGGTCGCGTCCGGATGAGCGGACGAACAGGTCCTTCCCGGATCGAGCAGGGAAAGAAAATGCTCCTGCGCGCCGACGAGACCGAGCACGCCCTGGTCGAGGATCCGATCCGCTTTTTCATCCAAGTCGGATTCCGCGCGCACGGCCGCGGCCGGGAAGAGGATTCCCACGAACGCGCACGTAAAGATGCTCGACCGAACGGCCCGAGAAATTCGACCCACTTCGTCCAGTTTACGGGGCGGTTCCCCGCCGGCCAAGGAAAAGCCCGGCGGTCAAAATCCTGACCCCGCGCCCGGAGCGTCCGCTTAGAGCGGATGCTTCTTCCGCCGCTTTTTCCCGGAAACCACGGGGGCGGCGGTCGGCGGAACGCCGGCCTTCGGAGGATGCATCTTCCCCGAACGGGCGCCTTTCGCCGACGCGGGCCGGGCGGCGGTCGCGGAGGCCCGCAACGGGTGCGGGATCGAGCGCGGGAGCTCCGCGCTCGTGTTCTTCTCGAATTCGGTCCACGTCCGGTGGGAGGTTTTTACGGCCGGGTTTTCCTGCTCGTAAACGCGAAGATGATCGCTTTGAGTCGAAAGCTGCTGGGTGACGGCCACCGTCTGGGGCGCGCTCGGCACGTAGACCGTCTCGGGAGCGAGAATGATCGTCTCCTTCAGGTAGGCGACCCGCTGACGGACGATGAAGAAATGGTCCTCGTCGGAAATCGCCCGGGGAGCCGTCGTCGCGTTCACCATCGGATTCCCTCCGCCGCCCGCTTCCTCGGATTCGGACTCCGCGGGCGCGTAGACGAGGTCTTGGTAACGCTTCAGCTGCTCGGCCAGGGGCGCGCTCGCGAGCCGCTTAATCGACTCGGGGTCGTTCGAACCCTTCGCGGCGTCGCAGTCGACGAACGAGATGCTCACCTTCGCGTAAGTGAGCGTCGTATGGCCCGACTTGGCCTGGTAGTGATCTTCAATCCGGGTGCCCTTGGGGGCGAAGGAGCACTCGTTCGCGACGTCCTGGACGGCCTGGGCTTCGGCCTTGAAGCTCGATTTCTCCGGCGCGGGATCGTCCCCGGTCCCGACGAACACGATGTAGCCGGCGTCCACCGTCCGGCTCGGCGCGCGGATCCAGTCCGGGCTCGACGAGGTCGGCGTGCCGGCGCAAGCCGTGAGGGCGATCGTACAGACGAGGGCAAGGGAGTTCTTCATCCCACCACGCTAACGGGAGGAGCCTCCGGATTCAACCGATGTGACGATCGAAAATTAAATCGGATTAACGTTGGCCGACCTTCGCGCGAGCGCGCGGAGCCGCCAACCGCTTCGCCGCGGTCTTCTTTTTTCGGAGCGGGAGGTTCTCGTGGTAGCGGCCCTGGATCGCTGCGAGGCGTTTCACGTCGGAGTCGAACGAAAGGTCAGCCTGGTGCTTCGCCCGGATTTCCGAAACATCCTGGGTCGGGGCCATGGTGCCGGAAGTGTCGCCGGTCCGCGGAAGATTCGCGAACGCGCCGAACGTCACGGCGCTGAGCACTCCGACGATGAACCAGTTGCGGGTAAATGTATTCTTTTTCATAAAGTCTCCGGGGCCGTAAGAGCATCCGGTGTGCCAGAAACGGCGATTTTCGCGGCAAATATAGGTCCATGGAATCAGCGGGTTACTCTCGTATCGGAACCCGAAATGAACCCTCGCTGTCTAACGAATAGGCGGAGCGCCGATGGAATAGACAGTTTTCGTCGCTTTCCGCGGCTAAAGCCGCACCTGCGTGGTGCGTAGCGTAATTCACCGGGGGTTCGATCGATTCGGGCCTCCCCTTCTCTTTTGCGGCTCGGCTGCGTAGACTCGTCCCCTCACCATGGATGCACCATCAACCGGGATCAAGACCGGCATCGCGAAACGCCCGATCCGCCTCGTCGGGGTTCGCCAAAACAATTTAAAAAGCGTGAACGTCGAATTTCCCGCGCGCCAAATCTCGGTCGTCACCGGCCTTTCGGGATCGGGGAAAAGTTCGCTCGTCTTCGACACGCTCTACGCCGAGGGTCAGCGACGCTACGTCGAATCGCTCTCTACCTATACTCGGCAGTTCCTCGAGAAGATGCCGAAGCCCGAAGTCGACCGGGTCGAGAACATCCCGCCCGCGATCGCGCTCGAGCAGAAAAACCATATCGTAAACTCGCGATCGACCGTCGGAACCCAAACGGAGATCGTCGACTACCTCCGCGTCCTTTTCGCGAAGGTCGGGCGAACGTATTGCGTCGACTGCGGCTCGGAAGTGAAGCGCCTCGACTCGGGCGTCATCCTCGACTGGGCGAAGGAATGGCTCCCCGGCCGAAAGGCGCTCATTCTCGCGCCGTTCGTCCATCCCGAAGCGCCGGGACTCGACGGGAAGAAGCCGAAGCGATCCGCGAAGAAAGCGCCGAAGAAATCCGCGAAGAAAGGGAAAGCGGTCGCGGAAGTCGGAAAGTTCAAGCCGGCCACCCTCCTTCAGATTCTCCGCGAGCAGGGATTTTCCCGGATTTACGCCGGCGGAAGTGGCAAGGCGGGCGAACTTCACGCGATCGAAGACCTCACCGCCCCCGGTTTCGACCTCGCCGCGCTGTTCGCGAAGGATCTTTACATCGTCGTCGACCGGCTGAAGGTTTCGAAGACCGACCTCGCGGACGACGCCGAGGACGGCGGTTCCTCGCGCGCGCGCGTCCTCGACGCGATCGATCAGTCGCTCGCCATCGGGCGGAACCGGGTCGCGTTCGTCGATCTCGACGACGCGAAGGCGTGGAAACTCTTCGACGTCCGTTTCGCCTGCGTGAACTGCGGACGCGAACATCGCGTCCCCGAGCCGAATCTCTTCTCGTTCAATAGTCCGATCGGCGCTTGCCCGGCATGCAGCGGCTTCGGCCACAACCTCGAGCTCGACGAAACGCTCATGGTTCCCGATCCGACGAAGACGATCAAAGGGGGGGCGATCGACCCCTTCACTAAACCGTCCTTCTCGGAATGGCAGAAGGACCTCTTCCGATTCGCCGAACGCCAGGGAATCGCGATCACAAAACGCTACTCCGAGCTCACGCCCTCCCAGCGCAAGCTTCTTTGGGACGGCACGCCCGACGACCGCTCGTTTCTCGGGATCCGGGGATGCTTCGCGGATCTCGCGCGCTATAAATACAAACTCCACGTTCGGGTCTTCATCCGCCGCTACCAGACCCAGTCGCTCTGCCAAACCTGCCACGGCTCCCGGCTGACTCCCGACGCGCTCGCGGTGAAGCTCGACGCCGGCGCCGCCGGCGGGAAAAAGAACATCGCGGACATCCTCGAGCTCCCGATCGAGGACGGACTCGCGTGGTCGAAGGCGCTCGTACTCACCGCGCGCGAGACGAAAATCGCGAAGGACGTCCGCGACCAGATCGAGCGCCGCTTCTCCTTTCTCGACGAGGTCGGCGTCGGCTACCTCACCCTCTCGCGCCTCGCGAAGTCGCTCTCGGGCGGGGAATTCCAACGGATCAATCTCGCGACCCAGCTCGGAAACGGCCTCTGCGGAACGCTCTATATCCTCGACGAACCGTCGATCGGACTCCACGCCTCCGATACCGCGCGGCTCATCACCGTCCTGAAACGCCTTCGCGATCAGGGTAATACCGTCGTCGTCGTCGAGCACGACCTCGAAGTCATGAAGGCGGCCGACTGGCTCGTCGAACTCGGTCCGCTCGCGGGCCGGAACGGCGGCACCCTCGTTGCCCAAGGGTCCGCGGCCTACATCGCGAAGCACGCGACGAGCATCACGGGGAAGTACCTCACCGGCGAGCGGACGATCGAACGGATTCGACCGATCCGCCCCGATCCGAAGCGGTGGCTAAAATTCACGGGCTGCCGCGAGAACAACCTTCAGGAAATCGACGTCGATATTCCGCTCGACCGCCTCGTCGTGGTGAGCGGCGTCTCCGGCTCCGGGAAATCCACCCTCGTCCATAAGACGATCCACAACGCGCTCGCGAAGCTTTTTTACCACGCGACCGATCCGGTCGGAAAATTCGAACGCCTCCACGGCGCGGACCAGCTCTCCGGGGTCGTCCTCCTCGACCAGTCCCCGATCGGCCGCTCTTCGCGCTCGAACCCGGCGACGTACCTGAAAGCTTGGGACGAGGTTCGCCGGATTTACGCGAATCAGTCGCTCGCTCTTCGGCGCGGCTACACGACCCAGCACTTCTCGTTCAACGTCGACGGCGGCCGTTGCCCCGTCTGCAAGGGCGAGGGCGAGGTCACCCTCGACATGCATTTCATGGCCGAAGTGAAGCTCCCCTGCGAGGAATGCGGAGGACGGCGTTTCAAGAAGTCCGTCCTCGACGTCACCTACCGCGGAAAGGACGTCTTCCAACTTCTCTCGACGACGATCGACGAGGCGTTCGAGATGTTCCGCGATAATCCGACGTTGGCCCGTAAACTCGGTATTTTGCGCGAAGTCGGTCTCGGCTATCTCCAGGTCGGCCAAAGCGGAACCTCGCTCTCGGGCGGCGAATCCCAGCGCCTGAAGATCGCGGCGACGCTCGACGATCGCTCGAACGAAAACCTCCTCTATATCTTCGACGAGCCGACGACCGGTCTCCACCTCGACGACATTCGGCGTCTCCTCTCCGTGATCCAGGATCTGATCGATTCGCGCCAGTCCGTGATCATGATCGAGCACCAGCTCGACGTGATCGCCCAGGCCGACTGGATTATCGACCTCGGTCCCGGCGGGGGAAGACGCGGCGGCCAGATCCTCGCGGCCGGCCGGCCCGATCAGATCTTCGAGAATCCCGATTCGATCACCGGCGCTACTTTACGGAATGCGGGTTATTCCGAGATGTTGATGCACATCCCTCGCGGCTAACCCGTCCGCAGCCTCGCGGCCTGGCCTAGCGGCTAAGCGACAGTTTCGCCGCGTTCGCCTGTTTCAGCCGCTTCGCAAGCGTGAGCATGAGCGTCTTCGACCACGATGGACGGCGATAGAGGACGCGTTCGAGCGTCCCGACCGGTACCTCGATCAATTCGCACGAAGTCACGGCATCGACGTTCGCCGTACGAGGTTCGCCATTGATATAGGCCATTTCGCCGACGAATTCGCCCCGCTCGATGTGCCCGAGCAGAACTTCTTGGCCATTGATGATCCGGAAAGCGCGGAGGCGCCCTTCCTTCACGATGAAAACGGACTCGGCCTTGTCCCCTTCGGTGATCAGTCGTTGACCTTCCGAAAGGAATCGCACCGAATATTCCGTGTTTCTGCCGTGAAACGCGTAATTGAGCGCTTTCGCGAGGCAGACCCTGAAATCGCTTTCGCCGTCGGCGGCGCCGTAATACTGAAGCTTGCCGGTGACGAATTCATCGACGTGAGTCGCCTCGTCGGGCAGCATTCCGACGATGATCAGCGCCGTCGAGCGGAGTTTCGGATCGTGGGAAACTTGCTTCATAAGTGCGAGGCCGCTGATCTTCGGAATTTCGGCGTCGGTGATAAAGACATGCGGAGGCACGTTCGCGGCTTTCCCCCACGCTTCCGACCCGTCCTCGGCGGTATAGACGGTCGAGTTCGGATAATGCGTTCCGATCAGGCGTTCGAAGACTGCGCGCTGCTGCGCGCTTTCGGAAGCGATCAGAAATATCTTTTTGCTCTCGCTCGGCGCCATCTCCGTCAGTGTACGCGGCGTGAATCCGGGTCACAAGGGATAGGAAATCAAAAGCCCCTCCGGCCGCCGGCCGGAGGGGCTTTCGTCGATATCCTTCGCGAAGCGTTACGGCTGAAGCGCGCTGATGATCGCGTCGGGGCCGGGAACGAGCACGACTTCGAAGAGCGTATGGCCGCCCTGGGACCAGACCGCGTATTCGGCGGTCACTAGGACCGTCACGTTTTGGCCGAGGTACTTCTTCCAATTCGCCGTACTGTCTTTGATCCGATAGTAGGGATTCGCCACTCGGGCGCGACTGGCCAACCACGGAAAGGCGCGCAGATTGATATGGAGATAAATATAGTCCATCTGCGTTTCGACCACGCCCGAGAGGATGTATTTCTCGGTGTTCGCGAGTTCGACCCGCGTATTTTCCGAGAGTCCGCGCGGCGCTTCGCTGCCGCCCCCTTCGCGCGCCCAGCTCGCGCAATCCTTCTTCACGATATTCATGCACGACTGAAAAAGGTCGTCGTACAAACCGAAATCATTCGCCGGGAGATTCATCGCGAACAGCATCGCCGTTCCGAGTATCGCGCCAAGACCAACCCACTTCAGATTCCTTTTCATACATTCCCCTTTTGGTTGAACGCGCTTCTTCCAATGAAGTGCACTTTAAGCCCCGGAGCGAGGCGATAGCCCTCTTTCCAGTTCAAAAGATATTTCGGATGCTTCATGTCGGGTTCGATGAGCTTCCGAAGACGGTTGATATTGTAATAGAGTTTGTTGTCGTGCGATTCCGGGCGATATTTTTCGCGCCATACACGTTCGATGATTTCCGCCTTGGCTAACCCGCGTTCCGAATCGGGACCGTCGCGATAATGAGCTTCGGTCAGCGCCTCGAGGATTCCGAGCAGCACGTACTGCTTCCCGAGACTCAGGTCCTGCTTTTCGCGCGTCCGTACTTCGCAGAGTCGCGAGTCGATGAGGAGGTCGACGGCGTCGATGCTCAGGCGTTCGCGCTCGGACTTCACGATTTCGCGAAGATTCCCGAACTCCGGTCCCGAAGCCGCTCGCGAAATCAGATCGAGGTACCAGTAGGCCTGGGCGAAGTTCCGGACGTGCCGCTCGACTCGCGCGTAGGCGTAGAGAACGTAAAGGTGGAAATACCAGTTACGGTCGGCGAGCACCGCGCCGTGCGCTTTCTGGTACCATTCGCGGGCGACCTCGTACTGTCGGGCCCGCTCGGCGCCGACGCCCTTCACGATGTAGAGGGTGGTCATCTCGGAATGGAATCCGCGGTCTTCGTATTTCTTGATCAGCTCGTCCGCGGTGACGGCCATCCGATGATTGAGCTTCCGGTCCATGAAAGTCGCCGCCATCGAGGCCCAGATCTTCACAAATAAGCGCTGATTTTCGGACGAAAGTTTCTCCGGATTCCGCGATCCGCCGAGCGCCTTAACCGCCCGATAAAGGTAGGTCTGGGCCTTGCGAAAATCTTCGAGGTGGGTCGCGACCACGGCGCGATTGTGCCAGGCCAGGGCCAACGCCCGCCCTGACGCACCGGGTAATACCGCCTCGAGTTCCGCGTCCCAGAGGGTGATCGCTTCCCGGTCCTTCGCTTCCGCCGCGAGCCGAAGCATGACCGCGATCGCCTCGGTCAACGCCTCCCGATCGCCGGAGAGTCGAGCCAGGTCGATCACCTCCAGGAAGGTCGTTTTCGCGAGCGTCAGCTCGCATTTCTCGAGGAAAAGCTGGCCGCGGCTGATCAAAGCGCGAATCGGCGATTCCGGCGTCTGGATTGGAGGTTGGGACGGGTACTGCATAGGAAAAGCCTGGAAAACCGGTAGGAAATCTCGGAAAGTGGGGAAGGATTAATTCTTTGAAAGTCTTAGGTCAAGCATGATTCTCCACACCTTTCGATATCCCCGCGAAGTGAACCCGACCCCAGGGAGACCTAAACTCGTTTTCCTTCACGGGATGGGCGGAAACGGATCGCTCTGGCGCCCGATCGCGGCCGCGCTCGAAGACGACGCGGATCTCCTTTGCCCCGATCAGCGGGGGCACGGCGAGAGCCGCGTTCCCGGTGAGACGACGATCGCCGACTACGCGCCGCTCGTCTTCGCCGAGGACGTTCGGGAGACCTGCGCCGCCGCCCGGTTCGTCCCCGCTTGGGTGATCGGTCATTCGATGGGGGTGCGAACGGCCTGTGGATATGCGAAGTTATCGCCGGCTTCGGTGGCCGGATTGGTTCTCGTCGATCTCGGCTTTTCGGGGATCGCGGGCGGCGGCGTCGGTGAAGCGCTCGCGACCTTTCTCCGCGACTTGCCTCCCTCCTTTCCGTCGCGCGCACAGGCCCGGACGTTTCTCGATCTTCGCTGCCCGGATCCGGCGATCACGCAGTACCTGCTCGCCGTCTCGAGAATAGACCCCGCGACCGGAACGCTGACGTTTCCTTTCGATCACGCCGCCCTTCTGAAGACCGTCGAAGCTTCCCGCGGAAACGAAGCCGGGCCGTGGCTCGAGTCCTTCGCGCGGGAAACCGCTCGCCCGGTGTACGTCCTCCGCGGCGAGCGGAGCGAGGTCTATCCCGTCTCGGAATTCGCGGCGGAACGCTCCCGTTACGGATCGCTCCCGAACGTGAAATTCCTCGAAATGGCGGGCACCGGGCACGGCCTTCCGTTCGAAAAGCGCCTCGAATTTGTCGCCCTTCTTCGCGAGTGGATTGGATTCTAACCACTTCGATTTCTAACGGCGGCCAGAAACGGTTCCGGGCCGCCGTTTTAGAAATCGAGCCCGCCGATGCGAGCGAGCGCTCTCCCGCTTAGGTCAGACGCGAGTCCATCGCATCGGAATCGGAGATCCCGCCGATGAGATCCTTGATCTTGTCGCGATTCTTCCAAAGCGCATACCCGCCGGCGGCGAGCACGGCGAACGTTCCGATCTGAATCGCGACCGGAGCGGCAAGGGCGGCTCCGAAGAGGTCCTTCTTTCCCTTCGCTCCCGACTTTTTTCCGCTGTGTTTCACGAGATTTGAATTCAACGCCTTCTTCGTGAGTTGCTTCACTTTCTTGACGGCCTGGGAGTCGTAAAAATGCTTCACTTCCGGAATTTTTCCGGCGGTTTTCTTAGTGGGGCTGACTTTGGTCGTATTCATTCGGATCTCCTTTGGTAGGGGGGTTGTTGGGCGCGGAAACTGGAGCCGGCGTCGCCCGCGAACTGACGCCGTCGATGGATTTGACCGCCCAGAGCTTGGCGAGCCGGATCGCACCGCTCTTCCATTGCTCTCGGTCTAGGCCACCGAGACTGAATCCG
>JAYVXM010000339.1:0-1614 GCA_043785205.1 Bdellovibrionales bacterium | reverse complement strand
GTAGGAGAGAAATGAATTGCTCGAATTTGCGCCGCTTTGGATCGAGCGGAACCCCATTGTTACCCGCGCCCGTGTCTAAACTGACCCATTACCGTTCTTAAATAATGAAGTAAAATTAACCGTGATGGGCAATCGCTTAAGTCCAAAGCCCCCTCCTTCGTACATCCTCCTAGGACTTAGTCTTTTCGGAGCGGCGTCGAGCTGCGGACTTCAGCTGCGAAATCTGCCCGCCGTCACGACGGGGGTGATCGAGAGCGTTGCCCGCCCCTGCCAGTTCATAAATCCGCGTCCTTCGGCCGCGTTGAACGCGCTGCCGGTGAACTTCGGAGTTTTCGCGTGGTTCGATGCGAGCCAAATGAGCGCGGCGAACGGCGCTTCGCTGGCGACGTGGAACGATCTCAGTGGGAACCACTGCGACGTCGTAGAATCCGTCGTCGCTAATCAGCCCGTATTTCACACCAATCAAATCAACTCGCTTCCGGCCCTTTCGTTCACCGCCGGAACGGATCTTTCGGTGATGCTGGATGCGCCTGCGGCTCCGCCCTTCACCTTATTTGTAGTCACGAACCGAGTTGCGAGCGCGAGTTACGAACGAGTGGTTATTTTCGGACCGCAGGCAGAAGGCCCGCCTTGCCTCCTTTTTTATCCGAACACCACGCACCCGGATTGGTGGGTTTACTACAATAATGCTCATGGATATTGGAGTACGGCGGGATTCAACCTGACGACATCCTGGAACCAATACGTGATTTCCTCACCGGTACCCGGCGCCGCGCCGCCCGCGCTCTGGCAAAATAATCTTATCGGCGGCGATGGGGACGTCACGCTCGTGCCGTCCGTAACGGTTGACCGAATTAAATTCGAGGGCACCGCGGGGAACAACGTTGCGGAAGCCATCTTCTACAATCGAAACCTCACGCCTTCGGAAATCACGCTGACAAAAGACTACCTAAAAACGAAATACGCGCTTCCGTAGCCTTTCCGTTAGCGCTTTGGGCAGGGGACGATCTTGAAGCTCGCGGAGTTATTTCCGGCTTCGTTGCAGGTGTAGCGGATCACGCGTTGATCCGAACTCGGAAGGGCTTCGACATTACAAGCGTAGTCGCCGGCATGGTCGAGGAGATCATCGCTCAGAAGGATCTCCTTCACGACTTCGGAGGAGTCTCCGGTGTAACAGGCGTTCACGAGTTCGAACGGATTGTAGATTCCGTATTCCCCGGCCTTCTTCAGGCCCTCGATCGTGGCGAGCGTGAATACTTTCGTGATGTTTCCATTGCGATCGCGAATTTTCAGCGTTGGCTCGCTCGAATTCATTCCGGCCATCGCCGAAGTCATCGTCATTAGAAAAAAGAAGGTCATTGATTTTTTCATGGGTATTTCCTTACGTGAGGAGCTTAGTTTTTTACGCAGGCGAATTTACCGGCGCTTTCGCCACCGATCAGGAGAACGTAACCGCGGGCAGCGCCGTCGAGCAGCGATTGGCTCACGACGACTTTGTTTGCGGAGAGTTCGGTGTCGGCCTGCTTAGGTTCGGAAAGGACGAAGGTCGAGGATTTTGCGCCTTCAAGGGCGATCGTATAATCCGCGCCCCATTCCGTCACGCCGGCGCCGATG
>JAYVXM010000338.1:0-5558 GCA_043785205.1 Bdellovibrionales bacterium | reverse complement strand
GGATCTGTTTCTGCTCGCCGTCGGCGTTTGGGCGTATCGGAAAGCGATTTGGTAGAGCGCCGCGTCACCTTTTGCGACGGACCGAAGGAAAGAACTGTTGGATTTTCGGCCGGCTCTTTATGCTTGAAGCATGTCGAATTGGGTCGTTCATAAATTCGGAGGAACGAGTGTCGGAAACGCCGAGCGTTACTCCGGCGTGATCGAGATTCTCCGCGCCGAGGCGCGGAAATCGCCCGCCCTCCGGCGCGCGGTCGTGGTCTCGGCGATGAAGGGAACGACCGACGCTCTGATCGACGCCGTCGAACTCGCGCGGCGAAACGAAGCCGGATACCGGGATGGAATGGCGGCGCTCAAGCGTCGGCATTTGGACGCGCTCGCCGCGCTCGGGATCGACTCGCTCGCATCGGTGATCGAAAAGGATTTCGGGGAGCTCGAGGAGGTCCTGCGCGGCGTTTGGCTCGCGCGTAGCGCTTCGGAGCGGATCGTGGAGCTCGTGTCCGGTTACGGCGAGATCTGGTCCGCCCGGATTTTGACCGCAGCGCTCGCGGCGCGGGGAATACCGGCCGCGTACCTCGACGCCCGCGAAGTCCTCGTCGTCGACTCCGACGAAAAGCGAGTTTCCGTGCGCTGGGAGGAATCGCGGCGAAAGCTCGAGGCGCTCCTCCGCGCGCGCGCGCGACCGAAGGAAGAAATTCTCGTCATCACCGGTTTCGTCGCGTCGACGGCCGACGGCGTGCCGACGACGCTGAAGCGGAACGGGAGCGACTATTCCGCGGCGATCTTCGGGGAGTTGCTCGAGGCGGCGGAAATCACGATTTGGACGGACGTCGACGGAGTTCTATCCGCCGATCCGCGGCTCGTTCCCGATGCCGTCGTGCTCGACGAAATGACCTACGACGAAGTGACCGAACTCGCGAATTTCGGCGCGAAAGTCGTCCACCCCGCGACGATGGAACCGGCGATCCGCCGCGGAATCCCGGTCTGGATCCGAAATACGTTCAATCCCGGATTCGCCGGCACGAAAATCCACGCCGGCGCGCGTTCGGCGGCAGTCGTGAAGGGATTCTCCGCGATCGAAAAAATGGCGCTCGTGAATATCGAGGGCACCGGACTCGTCGGCGTTTCGGGAGTCGCGGAGCGGCTCTTCTCGGCGCTTCGGGCGGCGGGGATTTCGGTCGTGCTCATTTCCCAGGCAAGCTCGGAACATTCGATTTGCATCGCGGTCGCGGAAAACCAAGCGGATCGCGCCGAAGAGGCCGTGCGCAAGGCTTTCTTCGCGGAAATTCATCAGGGTGCGCTCGAGCGCGTTCAGCTGACTCGCGGGCGGTGCATCCTCGCCGCGGTCGGCGACAATATGGTCGCGAACCCGGGAGTCGCCGGACGGTTTTTCGAGGCGCTCGGGCGAGCGGGGGTGAACATCGACGCGATTGCGCAGGGCGCGTCCGAACGGAATATTTCGGCGGTGATCGACGGCGCCCAAACGCGGCGAGCGCTGCGCGCGGTTCATTCCGCGTTCTACCTTTCGCCCCAAACTCTCGGACTCGGGGTTATCGGCACCGGCCTGATCGGGAAGGAGTTCCTGCGTCAACTTCGCGCCGAGCTCCCGGAGCTGAAGCGCCGATTCGGAATCGACGTCCGCGTGCGCGGCCTGCTGAATTCGAAGCGGATGCTGCTCGACGGTTCGGACGAGCGGGGGATTTCCTCCGACGATTGGGCGCCGTTCGCGGAGGGCGGTGAGCCGAGCGCGAAGACCGAGCCGGCCGACGTCGCCCGCTGGATCGAACATCTGCGGACGAGCCACTTGCCCCACACCGTCGTGATCGACGCGACCGCGAGCTCGGAGTTACCCGAATCCTATTCCGCATGGCTGCGCGCGGGAATGCACATCATCACGCCGAATAAAAAGGCGAATACCCGAAGCTACGCGGCCTACCGGGAACTTCGCGATACCGCGCTCTCCGCGAATCGGCGGTTTTTCTACTCGACGAATGTCGGGGCGGGGCTACCGGTACTCCAAACCCTGCGCGATCTTTGCCAGACCGGCGATCGGCTGATCCGTCTCGAAGGGGTTTTCAGCGGTACGCTCTCGTTCCTTTTCAATTCCTACGACGGAAAACGTCCGTTTTCAGAGATCGTCCGCGAAGCCCGCCACCTCGGTTACACGGAGCCCGATCCCCGCGACGACCTTTCGGGGACGGACGTCGCCCGGAAGCTCGTGATCCTGGCCCGCGAAGCGGGCGGTACGCTCGAGCTCGCGGACGTGCCGATCGAGAATCTCGTTCCGGAAAAATTGCGGGCGCTCCCGCTCGCCGATTACCTCGCGCGGATCGCGGAGGGCGACTCTGAAATGGCGAAGCGATTCGCGGATGCGGCGGCGCGGGGAGAGACTTTGCGTTACGTCGGTCAGATCGATGAAAAAGGCGCGGCGTCGGTGAAGCTCGCAAGCTACCCGGTCACGCATGCGTTCGCGCACCTCCGGGGCGCGGACAATATCGTCGCTTTCCAAACCGCCCGTTACGACCGCCAGCCCCTCGTGATTCAAGGTCCCGGCGCGGGTCCCGCCGTGACGGCGGGCGGAGTATTCGCCGATCTTCTTCGACTCGCGACGGCGCTCGGGGCGCCCCGATGACGAAGAGCGGAGCGCGTTTCGTTCCCGGATTCGCGACCGCGTTTGCACCCGCGACGGTGGCGAACGTCGGCGTCGGTTTCGATATCCTCGGGTTCGCGATCGACGGAGTGGGCGATCGGGTCACGGTGAGCCGGACGGAGTCGCCCGGCGTACGGATCGAAACGGTGGGGGGGATTTCCGGCGCGGACGGAATCCCGGCCGCGCCCGAGAAAAATACGGCGGGCATGCCGCTCCTGCGCATGCTCGAGGAGTTCCGGCCCGGCTTCGGGTTTTCCGTTCGGATCGAGAAAGGGATTCCCCTCGGTTCGGGGATGGGCGGCTCGGCCGCTTCGGCGGTCGGGGCCGCGGTCGCGGCGAACGCGCTCCTGCCCGCGCCGTTGCCGATCGAAAAGCTTTTACGCTTCGCGCTCGAAGGCGAAGCGGTCGCGAGCGGCGCGAAGCACGCCGACAACGTGGCGCCGTGCCTCTTCGGCGGACTGACCTTGACCGGGCCCGGCGCGGACCCCGAGGTCGCCCGGTTGCCGTTTCCTAAGGGTGTTTTTTGCGCGCTCGTTTATCCCGACCTGCGGCTCGATACGCGCGACGCGCGGGCGGTCTTGAAACCCGATCTTACTTTGAAGCTTCATATCCTCCAGTCCGCGCGTCTCGCCGCCTTCGTCGCCGGTTGCTGTACGGGAGATCTCGCGCTGATTCGGCGCGGACTTGACGACGTCCTGATCGAGCCTCAGCGCGCCCATCTAATTCCCGGCTTCGCGGCGGTGAAACACGCCGCTCGGCTCGACGGCGCGGACGAAATCCTCGGCGGTTCGATCTCCGGCGCCGGACCGAGCGTTTTCGCATTGACCGTGGACGCGAAGAGCGCCGGGCGATCGTCCGCCGCGATGATTGCGGCGTTCGCCTCGGTGGGAGTATCGGCCCGCGGATGGGTTTCTCCGATCAGCTCGGCGGGAGCCCGACTCGTATGAAGTTCGTGAGCACGCGCGGAGGCGCGCCCGTCTCTATTCGGGAAGCCGTGCGGGCGGGCCTCGCGCCCGACGGAGGCCTCTACGTCCCCGACGCGCTTCCGGTGATTTCGCTCGATGATTTCGCTTCGGCCAGTTCCCTCGCCGAGATCGGGGCGCCGCTGCTCGCGCCGTTCTTCGCCGCGGATCCCGAGCTTGCGTCGGCGCTCCCGGGAATTTGCCGTTCGGCCTTCGATTTTCCGATTCCACTCTCGGCGGTCCCCGGACGCCCTCGGGATTTTATCCTTGAGCTTTTTCACGGTCCGACCGCGGCGTTCAAGGACGTCGGCGCCCGATTTCTCGCGCGGACCATGGCGAGCGAGCGGGGCGATGGCCTTCGGACGGTGATCGTGGCGACTTCGGGCGATACCGGCGGCGCGGTCGCGGCCGCTTTTCATCGCCAGCCGGGCATCGAAGTCGTGATCCTGTTTCCGAAGGGAAAGGTTTCGCCCCGTCAGGAATACCAGCTCTGCGCTTGGGGCGATAATGTCCGGGCCTTTGCCGTCGACGGAACGTTCGACGACTGCCAGCGGATCGTGAAGGAAGCGCTCCTCGACGGCGGCAGCGGACGGAACTGGCGAAGCGCGAACAGCATCAATCTCGGTCGGGTGCTCCCGCAAATGACCTACTACGCCCAGTCCTCGCTCGCCCGGAAGCGCGCCGCTCCCGGTTCCGCGGATCCCGGTTTCATCATTCCGAGTGGGAATCTCGGGAACGCGCTCGCCGCCCTCTGGGCGAAGCGAATCGGTTTTCCGATCGGTCCGATCGTGCTCGCGCTGAATGCGAATCGGGTGATCGCCGATTTTTTGGCGACCGGTGTTTTCCGTCCGCTGCCGACCGTAGCGACCGCGGCGAACGCGATGGACGTCGGGAATCCGAGCAACCTCGAGCGCGTGCGCGCGCTTTACTCGGACCTCGGGAATCTCCGCGCGGACGTCCGCGCCGAAGTCGTCGCGGACGCGGAAATTCGGGAGGAAATCCGGGCGAGCGAATCGCGCTGGGGGAGGGTCATTTGCCCCCATACCGCGACCGCGGCCGTCGCCCGGCGCCGTCTCGAAACCGTCACCGGCCCGGACCGGGACTGGATTCTCGTCTCGACCGCCCATCCCGCAAAATTCGAATCGATCGTCGAGCCCCTCGTCGGCCACGCGCTCGACTTGCCGCCGGCGCTCGCGGAAATCCTAAATCGGCCGGCGCATTCCGAGGCGATTTCCTCGACCTACGCGGCGCTTCGCGCACGGTTATAATGCGTCAGCGCGTCACTGCGAAAGGCCTTGGGCATTTCCGGAGACCTGTTTAAGCTTCTCGAATGTCACAAACCGGCCTGAAAAAGACGCTCGGTCCCGCCATGCTCTGGGGCATGGGAGTCGGGTACGTGATCTCCGGAATGTACTTCGGGTGGAACCTCGGCCTTCCGCTCGCCGGACCGTATGGCATGCTGGCGGCGACCGTCGTCGTGACGTGGATGTATATCGCGTTCGTGCTCAGTTACGCGGAGCTTTCGTGCGCGATGCCGAAGGCCGGCGGCGCGTTCGTCTACGCGAACGAGGCGTTCGGGCCGGCGCTCGGATTCCTCGGCGGCGTTTCCCAGTGCGTGGAGTTCGTCTTCGCGCCGCCGGCGATCGCGGCGGCGATCGGCGCGTACCTTCATCTTTTCTTTCCCGCGTTCTCCGTGACGTCGATCGCGATTTTCGCGTACCTCGTTTTCACGGGTCTGAATATCTACGGCGTGAAACAGTCCGCGGTCTTCGAGCTCGTAATCACGGTGCTCGCGGTCGGCGAGCTCCTCTTGTTCGGCGGTCTCACGCTTCCGAGTTTCACGTGGACGGCGTTTTCCGCGAACGCGTTGCCCGCCGGATGGATCGGCGTGCTCCCGGCGCTTCCGTACGCGATCTGGTTCTACCTTGCGATCGAAGGCGTGGCGAACG
>JAYVXM010000337.1:0-1619 GCA_043785205.1 Bdellovibrionales bacterium | reverse complement strand
ACGAACGCGGGTCGGCCGCGGCGGAGGGCCGCGTCGCCCTCGAGAAAGAAGACGGAAATCCTCGCTTCCGCGCCGGGGACGGCGTCGAAGAGTCGAGTAAGGACTTCCGCGGAATAATAGACAGGCACCCCGCCGGGGATGAATTTCGCGTTCGCTGCCTTTCCGTTCGTATAGATTTCTAGGGAATTCCCCCGTTTCACGAAACGGGCGAGCGCGGCGAGGAGATCGTCGGGAAAACCGACCGCATACGACGTGACCGCGAGCGTCCCCGCGAAGCCATCGATCGCGGCGATCAGTCCCGCCTGAGCGTCGTTGCGGAGGAACGCGCGATCGGTCGGGCCACGCTCGGCGGAATGCTTGGCGATCTGGAGCGCGAGGTCGTTCGAGAAAAGGCGCGCGGATTTCGGCCTAAATTCCGCCGCCGGCCCGGGTCGAGGAGATCCGGGTGGGAGTTCCGCCGGCGCTTTCCCTTCGTCCTCGAAATCGGCGGTCGGCCGGCGCGCCAGTGGCGGTGAGAGGTGCTTCGCGAGCGTCCAGAGCTGGAGGAAACTCGCGCGGAGGTCGGTTCCGAGCGAAGGAACGAACGGGTCGATCGGTCGAACGAGAAACCCCGAGTCGGCGATGAGCGTGCTGAAGCGGGTGTATCCGCGACCGCCGATGAAGATCTTTTCGTCGCGCGTTCCTCCGTCGACGATGAGGACCTTTTCGTGGAAGAAGTCGTCCCACTCGAAGCCGGACTTCCATTTTTCGAAAAGATCGAACGTCACCACTTCGCCCGGGCACTTCGTACCCGTCGCGAGGAGCCGACCAGAGCGATTGAAAAAATCCCAGTCGAGCCACGAGGCGACGCCGTCGTAGAGGGCGCGGACTTTCACGCACCGCGATTGCTGGACCGAGCGGATCGCGTCGAGAAACGGCCGGCCGATCGCGTCGGGCGCCTGGGAAAAAGAAATCAGGTCGATCGAGATTTTCGCCGCGCGGATCGCTTCGAGACGCGCTTGGAAATCGGCGTCGGCGCCGTCGAGGAGGGAAATCTCCGTGTTTCCACGCTCCGGATACACCTCCGCCGCCGCCAGGACCGAACGAAGGGCAAGTAGAGAAACGAGAAGAACGTGGAGCCTCACTCGAACGAGCTTAGAGGAAAGGGTTTTCGAAGGGAAGTCAGGCTTGTCAGGATTTTGACCGGTGGAAAGAATGGGCGAGTTTGTTACGCTTCGAAGCGGGATGAACGCGAACGTCGAGAAACTCCAACGCAAACTCCTGAATCATCCTCTCTACGAGGAGCTGAATTCGGTCGCGAATCTGCGCGTCTTCATGGCCCACCATATTTTCGCGGTCTGGGACTTCATGTGCCTCCTCAAGGCGATCCAGCGGATCATCACCTGCGTCGACGTCCCCTGGCGGCCGTCGCGCTATCCGACCGACATGGTTCGCTTCATCAACGAAATCGTCCTTGGCGAGGAATCCGACCTCGACCAAAACGGAGTCCCGACCTCGCATTACGAACTCTATCTACGGTCGATGGAAGAAATGGACGTCGATACGGCGCCGATTCGGGAGTACGCGCGTACGCTCGACGAGGAAATCATGCCGACCGCCGTTCGAGATTTCGTCAGCCG
>JAYVXM010000336.1:0-5562 GCA_043785205.1 Bdellovibrionales bacterium | reverse complement strand
TCGGGTCGGGCTGGACGACTTCGAAGGTAACCTTCGCGAGGTAGTAGCCCTTGTCCTCGTAGCTCTTGGTGATGAGCGCGATGTCTTCCTTCACCTTGTTCACGTCGAGGATCGACCATTGCTTCACCTTGATGACGGCTTCGAGGTCGGTCGTCGTAATGCGCTCGTTTCCGACGAATTCGATCGCGTTGATGACCGGGCGCTCGCGGACGGTCAAAATCAGGTTCGCGCCCGCGGGATCCCGCTCGGCATCGACCTGAAGGTCGTCGAAATACCCCATATTGAAGAGCGCTTGAACGTCGGTTCGGATCATGTCCCGGTCGATGGCCACGCCGGCCTTCGTCGTGAGCTTTCCGAGGACGGCGTCCTTTTCGATCCGCTTCAAGCCGCGCACTTCGATCGACCGAACCGGCAGTCCGGCGAAACCCTCGACCGAATCCTCGACGCGCACGCCGCCGGCCTTCGGGACGTAGGGCTTTCCCTTTTTATTCTTTTTGATGTTCGGACTCAGCGGCGCCGGTGGCGCGATCTGCGTCGGGCGCGGCGTTTTCCGCCCGACCGGTAGCGGCCGGTTGATCGGTGCGGCCCGCGGTTGAGAAACGCCCGGTGGACTCTCCGTTTGCGGGCTGAGCGGATCTTCCGCGCGCACGGCGACGGTCGAAAAGAAAATGCCGGCGACAAGTAGGAGTGCCGGCACTCGCGGAATTGAAATCACAGAACATGTCTAGGAGAGCAGAGGGCTTCAGTCAACCTTAACCACGCGACGGGCCGATGATTAAATCCTGATAAAATCAGATGAATTGGCCGTCGCGCATCGTAAGGACGCGATGCATTCGGGTCGCGATCGAGGCATCATGCGTCACGACTAAAACCGCGATGCCGGTCGCCTGGTTTAGGGTCGTGAGGAGGTCGATCACGTTCTGGGAATTCTTCGAATCGAGATTTCCCGTCAGCTCGTCGGCGAGGAGGATTTTCGGCCGCAAGATCACGGACCGGGCGATCGCGACGCGCTGCTGCTCGCCGCCCGAAAGCTCGGTCGGACGATGGGTCAGCCGGTGGCCGAGCCCGACGAATTCGAGGAGCTCCTTCGCGTTCTGCGCGGAGGTCTTCCGGTCCTCCCCGGCGATGAGGGCCGGCATCATCACGTTCTCGAGCGCGTCGAATTCCGGGAGCAGGTAATGAAACTGGAACACGAACCCGAGGACCCGATTCCGAAACTCCGACAGCCCGCGCTCGGAAAACTGGAGGATGTTTTGGTTCGTAGGCCCGTAAATGATTTTCCCGGAATCCGGCCGCTCGAGCGTTCCGAGGGCGTGGAGAAGGGTGCTCTTTCCAACGCCGCTCGCCCCCGTGATCGCGATCATCTCGCCGGGCTGGATCTCGAGATCCACGCCGCGCAAGACCGGAATTTCGGTCGAGCCCTTCCGGTAGGTTTTCGCAATCTTCTCCGCGCGAATCAGCATCAGTCGTAGCGTATCCCTTCCATCGGCGATTGGGTAGAGACCCGGTACGCCGGATAGAACGTCGCGAGGAGGATGATTCCGATTGCGAGCCCGCCGATGAGTGCGATTTCGTTCCAGTTCATTGTCACTGGGAGGTGGTCGATGTAATAAACGTCGGCCGGAAGCTTAATGAGCCGGGTTCGGTCGATCACGAAGTTCAGGAGGAGGCCGAGACCCATCCCCGACGCCGTCCCGACGAGCCCGATCCCGAGGCCGATCCAGGCGAAGATGCGGAAACCCTGGGCGGGCTTGAGACCCATCGCCTTGAGGATCGCGATTTCCTTCGCCTTGTCGTGAATCATCATCATTAGGGTCGACACGACGTTGAAGGCGGCCACGACGACGATCGCGAGGAGAATGATGGCGATCACGATTTTCTCGAGTTTGATCGCGTAGAAGAGATTTTTGTTCAGCTGGGTCCAGTCCTTGGCCCGGAAGGGATACCCGAAGGACTCGGTTAATCGGTCGGAAGCGGCGCGGGAATCGTCGCCGCGCGGAAGCTTGATCTTAAAGGTGCTCGCCCGATTCTCGAGGTGGAAAATCGACTGGGACCAGCCGATCTTCGCGAAGGCGTATTTCGAATCGTACTCGTACATGCCGAGGCTCGCGATGCCGACGACGTTCGCCTCGAGGATCTTCGGGACCCCCATTCTCCGGGACTCCCCTTCGGAACCGGCCGAGGCGATCTGGGGGATGACGAGGCGAACGACGCTCCCGGCGTCGGCGCCGATCTTCTCGGCGAGCACGCGCGCGAGGACGATTTCGCCGTCCTTCTCCGGCATTCGGCCACGGATGATTCGTTTCGGCAGGGTCGTCGCTTTCGCGGCCGCGACCGGGTCGATCCCTTCGAGCACGACGCCGCCCGTACCTTTCGGGCCCGCGGCCATGAGCTCGGTGATGAGCGACGTGGAGATTCCTTTCGCCTGCGGGAGGGTTCGCATGATTTTCTTTTCGATGACGCCGGGATCAGCGACCGGGTCGGCCTTCGAGTAGAGGACGACGTCGCCGTTCAGTCCGCTGATCGCTTCGCCGAGCTCGCCTTCGAACCCGTTCACGACCGAGGTGACGACCGTGAGCGCGAGGACGCCGAGCGCGACGCCGACCACGGAAACCCAAGAGATCAGCGAGAGAAACCCGTCCGACGATTTCGAGAGGAGAAAGCCCTTCGCGAGGATCGTGACCGGGTTCGGGCGTCTCGCCATTTAAACCTTCGCGGGCTCCGGCGCGGAGTCCCCTTCGGCCAGTTTCCGCATCTGCGGGAAGAGAATCACGTCGCGAATGGACGCGGAGTCCGTAAAGAGCATGGCGAGCCGATCGATTCCGATCCCTTGGCCCGCCGTCGGCGGCATTCCGTATTCGAGCGCGACGCAGTAATCCTCGTCGTGATCGGTCGCTTCGAGGTTTCCGCCGGCTTTCGCTTCGACTTGGGCCTGGAATCGACGGCGCTGATCGACCGGGTCGTTCAGCTCGCTGAAGGCGTTCCCCATTTCGCGGCCGTAGACGAACATCTCGAAGCGATCGACGATGAACGGATCCTTTTCGTTCACGCGCGAGAGCGGCGAAACGTCGGTCGGATAGTGCGTGATGAAGGTCGGTTGGATGAGCTTCGCTTCGACTTCCTCGTCGAAGATCCGCATGATGAGGCCGCCGGTCGTGTCCTTCGGGTCCATGTGGATTCCCTTGGTCTGGCCGTAGGCGAGCAGCGCCGCGCGGTCGCGGATTTTCGCGCGATCCTGGAAACCCGAATGCTTGAAGATCGACTCCTCGACGGAGATCCGCTCCCACTTGCCGCCGACTTCGATCTCGACGCCCTGGTACGGGATCTTCGTCTTTCCGTGCGTCTTCATCGCGATCCGGACGAAGAGCTTCTCGGTGAGCTCCATGAGGTCCTCGAACGTCGCGTAGCTCATATAGAACTCGAGCATCGTGAACTCGGGATTGTGTTTTACGGACACGCCTTCGTTCCGGAAGTTCCGGTTGATCTCGAAGACGCGCTCGAAACCGCCGACGACGAGGCGCTTGAGGTAGAGTTCCGGCGCGATCCGGAGGTAGAGCTCCATATCAAGCGTATTATGATGGGTCGTGAAGGGTCGGGCCGCGGCACCGCCGGCGATCGGGTGAAGCATCGGCGTCTCGACTTCCATGAAGTCGTGATCCTTGAAGAACTGGCGGACCTCGTCGACGATGATCGCACGCTTTTTGAAGGTCTCGCGCGCTTCCTCGGTGACGATGAGGTCGACGTAGCGCTGTCGGTAACGCTTTTCGATGTCGGTGATGCCGTGGAACTTTTCCGGCAGCGGCTGGAGCGACTTCGTGAGGAGGACGAGTTTCGTCGCGTGGACGGAAAGTTCGTTCGTCTTCGTCTTGAAGAGGTGCCCCTCAGTATAGACGATGTCGCCGACGTCGAGGTCGTTCTTATACGTGGAATAGTCCGCTTCGTTCAGATCGCTTTTCGAAATGAAGACTTGGATCAAACCGGTGCGGTCGCGGACGCGGAGAAAGGCGGCCTTGCCGAAATCCCGGATCGCGATCACGCGGCCGGCGACGGTCGCGCCGATCTTGGCCGGTTCGAGTTCTTCCTTCGTTTTCTCGTCGTACGCGCGATGGAGGTCGGCGGCGAGATCGCGCGGTGAAAATCCGTTTTTATACGGATTCTCGTTCCGGGCCTGCATACGCAACATCTTCTCGTACCGAACGCGAACTTGTTCGGGAAGGTGAGAGAGATCCGGGGTTTCGGTCGTCATTTATTGTCCTTCGTCTTCGAGGAAACGTTCGGCGTCGATCGCGGCCATGCAGCCGGTACCGGCGGCGGTGACCGCCTGCCGATAAACATGGTCGGCGACGTCGCCCGCGGCGAAGATGCCGGGGACGTTCGTGCGGGTCGTGCCCGGTTCGACGATCAGGTAGCCGTTCTCGTCGGTCTTGAGGATTTCGCGGAACGGTTTGGTGTTCGGCTCGTGTCCGATCGCGATGAAGAGGCCGGTGACCTTCATTTCATTTTCGGCGCCCGATTTGAGATCCTTCAGGGTGAGGCTCTCGACCGCGGTCGCGCCGTTGATCCGCTCGACTCCAGTGTTCCAGAGGAACTTGATCTTCGGATTTTTCTGGGCCTTCTCCTGCATGATCTTCGAGGCGCGGAGCGTTTCGCGACGGTGAATCACGGTGACGGACTTCGCGAAGCGCGTGAGGAACGTCGCCTCTTCCATCGCGGTATCGCCGCCGCCAACGACGGCGATGTCTTGGTTCCGGAAGAAGAAGCCGTCGCAGGTCGCGCAGGCCGAAACCCCTTTGCCGTAATACTTCTTTTCGGACTCGATCCCGAGCCACTTCGCGGACGCGCCGGTCGCGATGATGAGGGTCTCGGTCTTCACGGTCGCGCCGTTATCGACGTGGAGGACGAACGGACGCTTCGAGGCGTCGACTTTCGTGACCCGGCCGACGACGAAGCGCGTGCCGAAGCGCTCGGCTTGTTTCCGAAACTGGTTCATCAGATCCGGGCCCATGACGCCTTCGGCGAAGCCCGGATAGTTCTCGACGTCGCTCGTGATCGTCAGCTGACCGCCCGGCTGTTCGCCTTCGATGATAAGCGGTTGGAGATTCGCGCGCGCGGCGTAGATCGCCGCGGTCAGGCCGGCGGGGCCGGTTCCGAGCACGACGACTTTTTCGACTTCGGGAGTGGCGGGGACGGGAGTAACGGAAGGGTTCGACATAAGTTTAAATTTCCGCGCGGTGATCGCTCACTACGATACACCGCCCCCTTTCCGCCGCCAAATCGGAACGACGGCAGGGAACGAGAGCGCGAGTTTTGAACTCGCCTTTTGAAAAAGGGTTAGTTCGAGTTGTCCGCGATCAAAGCGTCGAGACTCACGAACTCCGCGTTGTCCGCGTCGTCGACGAGTTCTTTTTGAAACTTTTCGTGGTCCTCGGCCTTGGTGAGTCCGCGTTGAACGTTCCGTTCGATTACGCGGACGTCGTACTTCTTGGCTTCGGTGGCATCGGAGAGGAGTGTCATAGGCCCTCTGTATTATGCGTTTGCCGGGGGTGAGTCAATTACCGTCGG
>JAYVXM010000335.1:0-5594 GCA_043785205.1 Bdellovibrionales bacterium | reverse complement strand
ATCCCGCGGTACCACTCACGTTCAACGAAACGCCGTCCTTCGAACCGCCGAGTTCGCGAATCCGGATCGGCGCGCCGGTCCGGGCGCTTCCCTTGAGGCCTTCACTGACTTCGACGTCGTAATACGTAAAGAGATGCTTCGACCCGTCGGGAAGCGTGGTCCATTGGGCTTCCGATTTCCCGATCTTCCCGCGCACGATCGTCGGCGTCGTACGGACGGCGTCCGGAAAGGGCACTTCGTAGAAACTGGAAGCGAACGCCGAAGCGAGGAAGAGGAGCGCCAAACGGGTCATCTCCCCTATTTTAGCGGATTATCGATTGGAAATCGAAAGCCAACGCTCCACGGCGTGGTCGCCGAGCGGATTGTTCATGCCCGTTCCTCCCCGCTGGAGCGCCATCAATGCGAGCAGGATGATGATCGAAAGCGGCCACAGGACCTGGATCGCGGATTTCACGGAAATACCCCCGTTATCCGGACAAACCGAAAATTTTCAGCCGCCCTACCCTAGATAACGCTTTGCGTTTTAACGGATACTATGCGGAATGTCAAATATACAACCTATTGAATAGATTGGATTTTTATGGATATTTTCGCCGCGGGGAAGAATTCAGCGAATCCGCCGGTCCTTTTCGAGGAGGACGGCGCCGGTTTGGGCGTCGACGACTTTTTGGATTCCGCGATCCCGGGTCTCGTACGCATGGCGAAGGACCGCGACCGGGGCCGACTGGGTGACGAAGAGGATCTCGCGAGCCATCTCCGGTCGCACGAGGGTCGCCTGGTTCACGACTTCCGTCTTCGGATAGATCGACGAGTCGATCGCGCGCACCTCGCCTTCAGGGCCGATCAGAAGCGTTACGGAACCGCCGGGGTAGATCGGGATCCCCTTGTCGGATTGCTGAACCACGACTTGGGAAGTCGACTCTCCGGTCGTCGGGGTTCGCATCATGAATTCCGCGTCGTCGGGAATTCCGAGCATGCGGCGAGCGTTTTCGAAGATTTCGCGAGCGCGGGCCGAGACCTGATCCGCGTCGGAGGGGTGAAATCCGGCGACTTTCTGATTCGACTCGAACTTCTCGGTGGGAATCCCGGAACCGTCGATCCGAACGATCCGACCCTCGTAGTCGGTGACTTGGAGGTTTTCTCCGTACTTCGTCGCGAACGCTTCGCGGGTGAGCGGCGCTTCGACGTCCGCGTGCGGCTCGGCGGTGCTCGCCGGACGGCGATCTCCGTGCTCAGTTCGCGGGCCCGTGACGTCGATTTTTTTCCGAGGTTTCAGGAGCGTCTCCTGGAATTTTTCGCGAAACTCGGCGGGCGCCGGACGAAGGTCCGCCCGGTTACCGAAGCCGACGACGATGGCCACGACGAACGCGAAGGCGAAAAGTACGAGCGCGAGTTTTTGGTTCATTGGAGAGTCACCGGAAAGGAGACGGTGGAGGTCGCGCTCGTCTTGTTCGCGGGCGTGATGTCGACCGTATAGGTAAAGTTCGTGCCGACGGGAGTTCCGGCGGCGATTTCGATGTAAAGCGCGGTTTCCGTGTTGACCCCCGCGAGGCTCGGACCGTTGAAATAGGAATTCGTGATTCCGGTGTGGGCTCCGCCGCCGTTATTCATCGCGGTGACGATTCCGGATCCATTGATTTTGCCGTAACGGACGAAAGCGACCGTATCACTCACGTAACCGGAATTTTTCGTCGGTCCCGAGAACTTGATCCGCGAATCCGAACTCGTGACCTTGATCAGCGGCGCGGCCGCGGTATTCGCGCTGCTATTCGCGATGTCGAACCAGAGCATCCCAGATTCGCCGGCGTGCATACGGTTATTCGGAGTCCCGACGGCGACCGTTTCGTAGAAGAAAAGTCCCGGATGCCCAGCGACGCCGTTCGGACCTACGCTCGCGAAACCATCGGCGACCGCCGGAATTCCGGTCAGTCCGCGCGCGGAAAGAATGTTCGCGATCGAGGTTTGTTCGCCGGCGGTGAAAGTCCCGGCCGTCGCCGTCGCCGCCATCGCGATTAACTGGGTCGCGAAGACCGGCATCGTGACCGGCGATGGATTCGGCGCCGAAGCCTTAGGCAAGGTCTTGATCGTTTCCACGACGAGGCGCTGCATCCGCCGGCGGCTCGTCGTCTCGTCGCCCGAGGCCGTCTTGAAGGCGTCGTAAATTTCCCAAAGCGCGCCCGTGATGATCGGCGCGGTTTGGTGAATTTCCTCGAAGCCGAGGTTCGAGCTCCAGACCGTCGCGAGCGAGGCGCCGGCCGGAGGTCCGGCATAGGGCCATCCGAGTCCGTCCGGATAAGCGAAACTGATCCGTTTCGCGGATTCGGAAAATCCGCTCGTGTTCTTATTGAAGTTCGCGCACGTCGGGTAATCCGCGGTCCAGACCGGGCAGCGCGCGGCTCCGCGCATCGCCGACTGAGAGAAAAGAAGGCCGAGGGCCCAGCGGCTGAATTCGAAATTCTTGAACGGTGCGATGACTTCCGGGTCGCCCTGAATGAGTCCGATGAAATCCGAAAGTGCCTCGTTGACCGCTCCCGCTTCGTCGAAATTGAACTTGTTGAAATCCTCGGCCGTCGAGTAGGCGTGCCCCGTCGTCCCGTGTTCGAGTTCGTGCATCATGACTTCGCCATCCTCGGAAAAGCTCGAGGTCGTGGGGTAATTCGAGGAGGTTCCGATACAGACGTAGTCGACGAGGGTACCGTGAGCGTCGAGGCCTTGAGAGTAATAGGCATTATCGGTCACATTGCAGTTCGCGACCATCAGGAACGAACCGGTCGGATAGAGGGCGGACGACGCGGCGAGATCGGACCGGAACTGGTCCCCGTAATGATAGTTCATGACTTCGGCGAAACGGTCGTCGCCGTGTGAATACGTAAAGTCGTTCGCCGTGGAAAAGGCGCCGTAATTCTCCCCGCATTTATCGGTAACGACGTCGACGTACGCTCCCTTTAGGACTCCGTAGCCGAGCAGGTTGGGCAGCGAAATCGTCGACGTGAAATTCCCGAGCGTGCTCGAGCCCGGCGAAAGCGTTGCGTTTCCCGAGGCGACGAGCGGGTCGAGTTTGAACACTTTTCCGCTGCCGCTGGTTCCCGTGATCGGCGTCGTACCGACGCTGCTCGGACAGTAGGCCGCGAGGCCGGCGGTCGACGAAACCCCCGTCGTCTTCGCGCACCCGGCAACGAATAGGCACGCGAAACCAACATAAAAACGGAGCGGTCGTAAATGGGAATTCACCACGTCTACTAGCTTACCGAAATCGGTACGCCGGCGAAAAGGGTCAGTATTGACCTAGTCAAACCGTTGACGGATCAGAAATTATAACCGACCCCGGCGTTGAAAGTATATCGGTTGTATCCGTAGCTCGCCGAATCCGTGGAACTGTTTGTGGAATAATCCCCGGAAAACAAGAGCCCCCACCGCGGTCCGATTTTTCTCGAGGCGAGGAGCGAAAGCACGAAGAGACCGTCTTTCCGGTTCGTGGAAGAGGTGCCGTATCCCGTATGGTCGTATTCGAGGACTTGCGAGAAATCGAAGGAGCCAAATTTCATCGTGTTGATGAGCTGAGCGCCGTAGAGCGAGTTCGCGTATTCGGTGCCGGTCGTGGAAGTAACCTCGTACTTTATCGAGTACGTCGGATTGAAATAGCGCCGGGAGGCTCGGTTTTGGGCCGATATTTTCGCGAGGATTCCATGACCAGAACGTTTGAGCGAATTCGAAACCGCGTCCTCTCCCGCATACTTCGTGATCCGATAGCCGATTTCCGCAGCGTAAGTCCACTGCTTCGAAGCGTCCCATTTTAGATAAGGCGCTAACTGAATCGAGTTGTCGTAAAGATGGTATTTCTTCGCGCCGGCGGTGTCGGTTTGATTTTGGAAAACGAACGTACCCTCGGTCTTGAGGCCCCACGAAACCGGCGCGAGCGCGTCCCGGGTGAGATAAAGCGAAAGGGTGGTATCCGCGAATTCGCCCGAGGACGATGCGCCATTGAAGTTCTTATTGAAATTGAACCGCACGCTCGGAACGTATTGAATCCGGGCGAGGGGGGAACTCGCGTAGCCGTAGCCCGCGGAAACCGTCGACTTCAGCGTCGATTTTCCGCTGCCGCCGGCATTACTGGCGGACTCCGAAGGAATCAGGAGGACGTTCGAATCGTAACCCATGAGGAGACTGAAAGTTCCGAAGGTCTGGGCTTTATCGAACGGAGCGAGCGTCGAGACCGCGGCGTCGCGGACTTGCTCGGCCATCTTTTTCGAATCGGGCTGAACATCGGTTCGATCGATATATTTCTGGGCGGCCTGTTTCGCGCTGATCAGATTTCCGAAGCCGTCGGAAGGAAAGCCGAGTTTGAAATAGACCTGCGAAAGGTAGTAATGAGCGGCGGGCTTGAGCTCGTCGAGTTCGCTCTTGATCGTTTCCATGAAATTCGCTTCGGCCAGGGTCCACTCTTCGAGCTGAACTTCGACGAGACCGAGGTAAAAGTGGGATACTTCGACGTTGAATCCATTTTTCGCGGAGTAGTTCAGATACTGATCCGCCTGCTTCCAGTTTTTTTCATTATAGAGAATGACTCCGAGTTCGAAGGCGTAAGGAGCGATCTCCTTCTTATCCTTTCCTTCCTTCGTCTTGAGCTGGACGAGGTCGCGATAGACGTTCGCGGCATCCTTCGTATTTTTCATCGCCTTTAGCGTAATCGCCTTCAGCTCGAGGATTTCCACGGCGGCCGGCGCCTTCTTTTGGAGCTCGTTCAGTAACTTCAGCGCGCTATCGAAGTTATTACCGTTGTAATCGAGAACCGCGAGCGCGTACTCTGGCTCGAGCTGGTTTTCCATTTCCGCCGTCGCTAGGGACATGGGACCGAGAAGACCCACCATAAGCGAAAATAAAATCGTCCTTAAAAACCCCGCCCGATCCATCGAGCGTCGTATGGTGATCATGAGTCTGTATGCTAACCCGCGAACTGGGCTTTGCAAATTTTCCTCGGCGACCGATCAGAGTTTAGACAACTTGGATTTGCTACCTTGTTTTACGCGGCGCGTCTGATACACTTTTATCGATCCGCCCGGTCCTTATAAAGGAGCACGTTTGTGAAAAACGACCGATCGATGATTTTTTTTGCGTTCGCGATCGCGGGCGTTGCCAGATTTACGACGGCATCGTTCGCCGCCGAGGATGATTACATCGCGCGCGCGGTCAGCGTGAGCGGGAAGGTTCTCGCGCGCGGCGAAGGCGCCGGCACCGTCCAGATGACGTTCCTCAAGGCGGGCGACAAACTCTACAAGGGGGCGATCGTGAACACGGGATCGAACGGCGTGGTGAAACTTCTCATGACCGATCGAACAATCCTCGACCTCGGGCCTTCGTCGCTCTTTAAAATGAACGAGTACGTGCTGAAGACCGGCGAACCCGGCGATCGTAAGGTCGACATGTCCCTCGACTACGGAACCGTCCGCGCTTCGGTGAACGAAAAGCTGACTACGAATAAAGCGAAGTTCACGATCCGCACGAAGGCCGCCACCATGGGCGTCCGTGGAACGGAATTCGTCGTGAACGCGCCGATTCCGGTGAAGGGCGCGAACGGGTCGACCGTCGATCCTCCG
>JAYVXM010000334.1:0-1636 GCA_043785205.1 Bdellovibrionales bacterium | reverse complement strand
CGTGGACTTTTATGCCGAGTGCCTGAAGCTTGATGGAGGAATTAGACGTTTATTCCAAGCACGCGGTACTCCGCGAGCTTGTTCCGGAGCGTACGGATGGAGATCCCGAGCGCTTTCGCGGTATGGGTACGGTTCCCCTGGTGATAGCCGAGCGCTTGGAGGATCACCATGCGCTCGATATCGTTCAGGGTCTCGCCCGGAGACCATGGGTTCTTATCGGAACCGTTCGTTAGGCTCGCCGAGAGGCTGATCGTTTCGGAGCGCACGCGGCGTTCGATCACGATGTCCTTCGATTGGATGAGCATCCCCTGGGCGGTGATGACCGCGCGCTCGATCACGTTCTCGAGTTCGCGGACGTTTCCGGGCCAAGTGTGCATGTCGAGGACCGAAAGGGCTTCCTGGGAAATGCCCGACAAGCCCTTCCCGTTCTTTTCCGCGTAGTAGCGGATGAAGCTTTCGGCCAGGACCTTCACGTCGCCGGTACGATCCCGGAGAGATGGCAGGGTGAGGTTCACGACGTTCAAGCGGTAAAAGAGGTCTTCCCGGAAGGACCCTTCACGGACGCAGTCCGAGAGGTTCCGGTTCGTCGTGGCGACGATACGGACGTCGATGGACGTCGGCTTACGCCCGCCGATCCGGTCGACTTGGCTTTCCTGGATCACGCGGAGGAGTTTCGCCTGGAGGCGAATATCCATCTCGGAAATTTCGTCGAGGAGGATCGTTCCGCCGTGGGCCAACTCGAACTTTCCGGCTTTCGCGGCGACCGCGCCGGTGAAGGCGCCCCGCTCGTATCCGAAAAGTTCGCTCTCGAGCAGATTCTCCGGGATCGCCGCGCAGTTGATGGCGATGAATGGCTTATTCGCGCGATTCGAGGACGAATGAATCAGATTCGCGATCAGCTCCTTTCCCGTTCCGCTTTCCCCCTGGATGAGAACCGTCGCCTTGCTCTGCGCGACCGTTCGGGCCAGATTCATGATATCGCCGAGCTGGCGATCGTTCGTCACGATCGTCGTGCGGCCATTTCCGGTAAATCCGGGCACCTGCTTATTCTCCATCGTCCCCTCCGTGGTCGTTCCCATCATAGCGAATTGCCCTCCATGGCAGTTGTGCCCGCAAGCTTCTTGCGGGCGAGCTCTTTCCAAAAATCATTTTCTTTGCTTCCGGCGGCGCGCTTGAGCAGCTCGCTTACTTTCTCCTGATCGCCGCCGACCTTCTCCAGCGAAAGCGCGTACGAATAGATCGCGCGATTTCCGCCGAGTCCGGCGCCGACCGCGCGCCCGAAAGCGTCCGCGGCTTCGCCGTACTTCCCGAGTTTCGTCGCGAGTTCTCCTTCGGCGAGAATCCACGCCTCTTTCGACGCGATCGGCTTGAGGCCGACGCCCTCCGCCTTCGCCCGGACTCCCGGAGCGGGATTCGCGAGCTGGAGTTTCCGGTAGCTCTCGATCGCCGAGCGGAGATTTCCGCCGTCGGCCTCGAGACCGGCGATCCATTGGTCGAGCGCGACACGCTCGACGGAGTCTTCCTTCGTGAATTTCGTCAGGAGCATCGACGCCTTCGAAGCGTGCAGAAGCGCGCTCGCGTAACCCTTTGCCCGCTCGGCCATGATTCCGAGGATGATTTCCTTCTGATAGGCGAA
>JAYVXM010000333.1:0-5617 GCA_043785205.1 Bdellovibrionales bacterium | reverse complement strand
GTCATTTGCAGCAACCTCCGGCGCCTTTTCGGGCAGCCAAATCCTGAACGTAGCGCCGGCACCCGGCGCCGAGGCCGCCGTGATTCTCCCGCCGTGGCTTTCGATGATTACTTTCGAGATGGAAAGCCCGAGCCCGCTGCCCCCGTCGCCCTTGGTGGAGAACGCCTCGTCGAAGATCTTCGGTAAGACGTCGGCCGGAATGCCGTCGCCGGTGTCGCTCACCTCGACCTCGACGCCGGGCGCGCCGGCGGCACCCGGGCGTGGTCGAATTCCGATCGCGAGCTTTCCGCCCGTCGGCATGGCATGCTTCGAGTTGATTAGCAGATTCAGGAAGACCTGTCCGAGCGCGACGGAATCCCCTTCGATCGTGGGCGCGTCCCCGTAGTCGCGGTTCACTTCGATGTTGCCGGTCTTGAGCTCGTGCTGAACGAGGGTCATCGTCTGATCGATGACCGTACCGAGCGCGACCGGCGCGCGCGCGGTGCCGGCCGCCACGGCTCCCGTCTTCGAATAGGACCGGAGATTCTGGAGAATGATCTTCGCGCGCTCGATCGCGAGGAGCGCGGTTTCGAGATGAGCTTTCGTTTTCGGTTCCTGGGTGTCGAGGATTGCGAGATCGATCTTGCCGAAAACACGCATGAGGATATTCCCGAACTCGTGCCCGACTCCGCGGGCTACCTGGCCGATCGCCGCATGGCGCTCGGATTCGATCAGGCGTTTCTGAAGCGTATCGAGGCTGCCCGACATCGTATTGAACGCGCGGGCGAGCTCGCCGACCTCGTCGTTCGAACGGACCGCGACCGCATCGGCGAATCGCCCCTGAGCGACGGACTTTGTCGCATCGACGAGGGCCGAAATCGGACGCGTGAGCGATCGGGCCACCCGAAAAGAAAGCAGAAACGCGATCGTTACGATGAGAAGTCCGAAAAGGAGCGATTTGTTAATCAGCCGCATCGACGCGCGAAAGATCTCGCCGGCCGGCGCGGTCGCGACGATCTTCGGCCCCGCGCCAACCTCCGCGTAGGCGCCGAGGTAACGTTCGCCCTGCCATTCGAAATCCTTCAGCTCGAGGGCGAGCGGGGACCCGACCGCCCGGGCGACCAGCGGATTCCCCGAAAGATCGGGATGATCGAGCGCATTCGGGTCGGGATGGAGGATCAGCCGGCCGCCGGAATCGATGAGATACGGAGTCACGATCCCCTGATTCCGGAGCGTCGCCCACCAACGATCGCCGCGAAAGAATCCCACGAGGATCCGCGGTTCGGAGCTTCCTTCGAACGCGACGCTCTCGGCATAGGCGATCACCGGCGCGTTCGGAGCGAGAAACTTCGCGGAAAGGCCGATCGGATTTCCGACCGGACTCAGCGCCGTCGGGACGACGTACCCTTTCGACCAGGCCGACCAGACTTCGGGCGCGATCGCTTTTTCCTCGAGGAACGGGCCTTCGCGGTCGAGAGCGTTCAATTCGACGAGTTTCCCCGATGGATCTTTTTCGTACAGCCGAAACCCGAGGAGGTCGTGATCGCTGGCCAGAATCACCCGCCGCCAGTCCGAATTCGAATAACCTTGCGCCAAGAGCCTGACGCTCGCCCCGTATCGGTCGAGGTCGGCGCGAAATTCCGATGCGATCGTGCGTACGATGTTCGCGTTCAAATCGTAAATCAGCGTCGTTTTGTCATCCCGAAAGAGTTTGATCGCTAGCGTCAAGTAGGTGATGATGGAGGCCACCACCAGCGCGCTCATCAAGAGAAGCAATTTCAAGCGAATGGGGAACTTGATCTTGGCTCGCATCGATTCTCGTCAAACCCGTGATTTTCTCGTCCCTTTGCTCTGGACGCTCGTGATCGGGATCGAACTCTTCTTACTGCTCAATGATATCACTCTTTTCCGCGCTCCCAAGCCCGAACTCCCGGGAATCACTGGCGAACGCATCGCCGAAGTACGTGACCAGGCGGGGGGCGTGCGCTGGCAGGACCACAAGGATGTCGTTTGGAACGAAAGCAGAGCGGGGCAGCCACTCTACGAAGGCCAAAGCGTGATGACCCTTTCCGACTCCTCGGCGCGACTGGTCTTTGACGCTCGCGACGGAAAATCGGCCGAAATCGAAGTCGGACCGCAGACGCTCCTTCAACTCCAAGCGAAGAAATCCGCCGACGGGCGTCCCCTTCTCCTCTCGCTTTCCCGCGGCGCCTTTCGCGCGAAAACCGATCGCGCGCTCGAAATATCCGCGGGTGAATTTTCGGTCCACGTGGATGCGGGTACGCGCTTCGAAGCGGAAAACGTCGACGCGAAGAGGAGTCGCTCGGGACGCGCTTCGCTTCGACTCACGATTCGTGAAGGTGCCGCGCGTTCCGGCACCGCCACCGTCGCTCGTGATCAGGTGCTCGAGGTTCCGCTCCTCAGCGCTGAGGAAGCCGCGCGCGATTCTACCCTTGCGCCGATCGTCCTCGAATCGGAAAACCTGGCGCCGTCGCCGATCCCTTCCGGCGAACCTTCGTCCGCGCCTTCTCCGACTTCGGTGCCGACTCCCGTTCCGACGCCGAGGGCGGCGCGGGTCCGCGCGCTTCCGCCCCCGCGAGTCCAGGCGCCGGTGATCCGCCGCCGTGCTCCGCCTTCGCCCGCGCCGAAGGCCGGCGCCTCGATCTTCGATTTCCTTTTTCCGGACGCGGCGGCGGAAGAAACCGGCGAGGGCGAGGAATGGGAAATCGAACTGCGTTGGGAATCGGTACCGAACGCCCGCGCCTATCGGGTCGAGGTCGCGCGGACCCGTAATTTCGCCGCGCCCATCGCGAAATCGGAGACATCGGAGCCGCACTGGACTTGGCCGTACCGGCGCGGAATGGAAAATTCGAAGGGTCGGATTTTCTATCGCGTCGCCTCGATCGACGAGCGGGGAAAAGTCGGAACGTTTTCCGAGCCGAAAATTTTCAATATTCCGACGGCGATTCTCCATCCGGTCGCGAAGCGCGCGCCGGTCGAAACTCCACCGCCGGTGAAATCCGTCGCGCGGGCGCCCGACCCGCCTTCGGATACCGCATGGAGCCTGCGGCCCGCGGCCGAACTCACTTCGCTCGGCGAGACGTCCGACTTTCCCCAGCTTCGACGTGTCGATACGGGCGGCGCCTACCTCCACGAATCCCTCGCGTTCTCCCGCCTCTCCCCCGCCCTTTTCGTCGACGCCTCCCTCCGCGCGAATCATTTCAAATCGGATCCCGGGATCCTTCCGAAATCTCGAAGTTACCGGGCCTCGCTCGGAGCGGAGCGCGCGACGTCCTGGCTCGGCGGACGCTTTTTCCTCGGCGCTTCCTTCGTCTTCGAGGATCATTTCGAAAAAGCGGGACCGGATTCGATCGCGCTCGCGCGCGGCCTTTCCGTCGGACCTTCGGCCGCTTATTTACGCCCGCTCTGGTCGGTGCTTTTTCGATTCCCGATCAGCGGAGCGTTCGGGAAGGGCACGCTCGCGGGCCCGTACGGACCGACGCTCCACCTCGAACGCGACTGGAACGTCGCGCAGTTCGGCGCGGGAGGCGACCGCACTCGCCTCCTCGTCTCGCTATCGGCCGAAGGGAGCTACCACCTTTGGAGCACGCGTGAAAACGTCACCGCCACGGTGACGGAATGGTCGGCCGGAATCGGCCCAAAATTGATTTTAAGGTAAAAGGAACGATGCGAAATCGACCGTTCATCAGCTTCGCCCTCCTCTCCCTCGCCTCCACCGCGATTTCCGCACGGGCGAATGTCGTGGAATATTTCGCGAACGCCGAGGCGGACCGCCGGCTCGATTTCGGCGACGGCAGCGACGGCGCGTTCGCGGACGGTCCGAACCAGCCCGGTGTCACCGTCGTCGGCGCCACGATCACGTTCGATACGTCGGTAAAAAATGTTTTCGACTTCACTTCTTTCGTCCTCTCCGCCGGACACACGTTAGCGGCCGTCGGCCCGCTCCCGCTCGTGATTCGCTCGACCACTACCGCGACGATCGCGGGCACGATCCATCTCGACGGCACGGCCGGCGGAGCCGCACTGGCGGCCGCGCCCGGCGCCGGCGGTCTCGCGGGCGCCGGCGGCGGAAACGGCGGTCTCGGCGGGAAGCAACCGGCCGGGCCGATCGACGGCGCGAACGCCGCCCCGCGAGTCGGAATGTCAATCGGCGGCGGCGGCGGTCCGAACGATCCCGCGATTTCCGGCCAACGCGAGGGCGGCGGTGGCTGTCACGGCCCGGGCGCGACCGGTGGCGCGCTCTACCCGGCGAGTGCCGCGGTTTGCCCCTTCACGTTCGTTCAGGCGGCCGACGGTTTCGAAGCGGCCTACTTCCTTCCGGCGGTCGGCGCGCTCGCCGGCGGTGGCGGAGGCGGAGGCGGCGGAACGCGAAATCTGAACGCCGCGAACGCGATGAACGGAGCCGGCGGAGGCGGAGCGGGCGGCGCGCTTTCGGTCGCGGCTTCCGGCGACGTCACCGTTTCCGGAACGATCACCGCGAATGGAGGCGGCGGCGGAAACGGCCAAATCGGCACGAGTGACTACGGCGCGTCCGGCGGCGGCGGCTCCGGCGGATCGATTTGGCTACAATCCGCGGCGCGCGTCGCGGGCGCCGGTACGCTCACGGTCGCGCCCGGCGTCGGCGGTCAAGATCCGTTCGTAGCGAGCGTCGGCGGCACGGGCTCGCGGGGCGTGGTCCGCATCGACGCCACGACGCCCGCGTTCGCCGGTGCGGTCACTCCGGGCGGCGCCGCGGATCGCGTCTACAACGTCTTCCCCGTGACCGTGGAGTTCGGGATCAGCGCGGGGCCCGCGTGCGGGACGCTCTCCCGGTCGCGGAACGCTCCCGAAGGCCTCCGGGATTTCTTGGCGAACGCGCTCGCCTGGTTCGGCCTTTACCTCGTCGTCCGCCGCTTTTTCAGTGTCCGACCAGCCAGTTCATCGCATTTTCGATCAGGGTCGTGACGCCCGCGTTCGAGATGATGGAGAGGTGGTTCATCGGCAGGATCGCGAGCCGACCCGCGCCGCAACGGCCGGCGAGTACCGCCGGAAACGTGCCCGCGGGGATACTTCCCGTCGACCCGCTGGCCGAGAAGGTCGCGAGCGGAGTCAGCCACTCCGCCGGATAGCCGGTGATGGCGAAGGCGGCGCGTAGTCCCGTCGTGAGCGTCGTCGGCACCCCGAGCATGATCGGATGGGTCGTATCGATCACGAAGGCGGCCGAGAAGGAAATCGGAAGGAGGAGTCCCCCGCCCGCGGCGTTCCCCGCGAAGAGTCCGACCGACGGCGCGAAGTGACCGTCGAAGGAGACGTTCAGTCCGTCGTACTGGTTGAAGAGCATCGCCGCTCCGTCATACTCGGCGAACAGGCTACCGCCCGACGCGATGAAGCTTCGGATTCCGGCGACGTACTCCGGAGTCACCGGATTCACGACGACTTTCCGTGCGAGAATCAGAACCGTAACTCCGTCCGCGGTAGGCACGCCGGCGGCGACTTGAGCGTCGGTGTAAAGGGTGGTTGGAAATCCAATCGCGGCGAGTCCACTCTGGATCGTGCCCGAGGAGCCTTCCGCCGGATCGATCGTTAGCCCGACGACGAGGCTCGCCTTCGGCACGAAAGAGCCCGATTGGCAAAGAGC
>JAYVXM010000332.1:0-5624 GCA_043785205.1 Bdellovibrionales bacterium | reverse complement strand
ACGGGCAGCGCGATTCTCCACGACCGAATCGATCTATTCGTCGGCCGGCGGAGCGACGCCCATTTTCTCGAGGACGCGGGCATCCCGAATATGAAAGCCCTGACGCTTTCGCTCGTGAGCCAGCCCCTGCCGGATTCGTGTGTCTTTAAGAATCCGGAATAGTCTCGAACGCGCGGATTGGGTCTTTATCCGCGACATTTGCGCGCGCACCGGCGACGCCGGGAATCCGATTGATCGCGCGCGGTGGCCGTTCTTCGGCGAACTCTGGGTCGGGCCTTACGAGCGGCTTCGGTCGGAGTGGACGTACCTGGCGGAAGAGTTCCTCGCCCCGTCCGGCGATCTTCGATCGCCTCCGCGCCGACGCGACCCTACACGCCTCGGTTACCTGACCGGAAGTCCCGACACGACAAAATTTCTCCACGAGAAGCGCTGGCTCTTCGACCTCCCGCTTTACCTCCGGACGAGCCTCGGCGCGTTTCCGCGAAACGGCGACGTCGAAGGGTTTCGTCGGCGCCTTCGGGCGGAACTCACTCGGCGGCGCGCCGACCTCGGGCCGCGCGATCACTTTCCCGAAGAGGCGACCCGCGCTTTCGTCGCCGAATACCCCGCCCACCTGCATGTGAACCTCGTCGATGACGCCCGCGGAAGAGGCGTCGGTCGGACACTCGTCGACCGCTTCCGGGAGGACCTCCTCGGGGTCGGCGTCCACGGGATCCACCTCTATTGCGGCGAGAAACCGCGCCCGTTTTACGAGCGGATCGGCTTTCGGACGCTCGACCGGATCGAATTTCGTCCAGGATTCTTCGTTTACCGGCTTGGAAGTCGATTCTAGTCCGGCTAGGCTTTCCCCATGAGCGACCCGAATCCGCAGGGAATGGAGAAGCGCCTCCTTCCGCGACTCAGCGTTTCACACGAAGTTTTTCGCGACGCCGTGAGCGGAAAGTTTTTCGCCGTCGCGGACCTGACCACGCGCGGGATGGCGATTCGGGTCGCCGAGCGCGAAGACCTCTATCCGTTCATGGTCGGCGCGGAAGTGCGGGGGACGCTGAACATCCGCCGCGAGAAATTCCAAATCATCGGCCAGGTCCGCCACCTCGGGCGCGACCTCGTCGGCATCGAGTTCGGAGCGCTCCCGTCGAGCGTCGAGCACGCGCTCGCCATGCACCTCGACCCGACGACCCTCGGCCAGGATCTCCGTCCCGTTCCGACGGGTGACGACTCGATCTTCTACGCGAGCGTGAGCGGAACGGAAGTTCTCCTCAATCGCGAGTCCGACGGGCGTCTCGCTCGCGTGACGGTGATGATCCTCGGCGCGCTCATCCAATGGGATGTCGGGACCGGACTCCGCACCGGGCTCGTTAAGAATTCCTATGAAGAGAGTATGGTTTTCGGAATCACGCGCCTCGATACGCTCCTTTTCGCCGAGGATTCGGCGATCGATCCGCAGAAGTTGAATCTTGCGAAGCGCCTGATTTCGAGTTCGAACCTCTCGGACGATTTGAAAAACTTCTGCATCCGCCGCTTCGAAGGAGCCTCCGCATGAATCGAAACTACGCGCTCGAATTTGTCCGCGTGACGGAAGCGGCGGCGCTCGCCTCCGCGCGACTGACCGGTGGCGGCGACGAAAAGGCCGCGGACCACGCGGCGGTCGAAGCGATGCGGGCCGCGATGAACACGATCGAGTTCGACGGCCGGGTCGTTATCGGCGAGGGCGAACGCGACGAAGCTCCGATGCTCTATATCGGCGAGAAGGTCGGTCGGGGGACCGGGACGAAGCTCGATCTCGCGCTCGACCCGCTCGAAGGGACGACGATTTGCGCGAAGGGGGGGAACAACGCCCTCTCCGTGATCGCGATCGCCGAGCACGGGAACTTTCTCCACGCCCCGGATACGTACATGTGGAAGATCGCGGTCGGGCCGGACGCGAAGGGCGCGATCGATCTTTCGCGGACACCGGCGGAAAATCTTCGTGAGATCGCGAAGGCGAAAAAGGTCGATGTGAACGCGCTCACCGTCATCATCCTCGATCGTCCGCGCCACACGGAGCTCATCGCGGAAGTGCGGGCGCTCGGCTGCCGAATCTGGCTGATCGGGGACGGCGACGTCTCGGCGGCGATCGCGGCGGCGAAGCCGGATTCCGGAGTCGATGTCCTCCTGGGTTCCGGCGGAGCGCCGGAGGGCGTGATCGCGGCGGCTGCGCTTCGATGCATGGGGGGGGATTTCCAAGGCCGCCTCATTTTTCGCAAGGATGACGAAAAAGTCCGCGCCACGGCGATGGGGATTAAGGACTTCGACAAAATTTACCGGATCGACGAGCTCGCGAAAGGGAACGTGATGTTTTGTGCGACCGGAGTCACCCATGGACCGTTTTTAAACGGCGTACGCTTCGTGAAGGGCGGCGCCCACACGCATTCGATCGTCATGCGCTCCGAGACCGGCACGATCCGGCACATCGAGGCCGAACACCGCTTTGACACGAAACCGAATTACGGATTTTAACCGACTTCCGACCGAAGGACCCCGCAATGGCCCAAGCTACCCTGACGAAAATCGTCGAAACCCCGAAGGATCAGTTTTTCGCCGCGATCGCGCGCTACGAGGATTACCCCCAGTTCGTAACCGGCTGTAAGAAAGTCGAAGTCGAACGCAAGGCGCCCGGGCAGGCGCGGGTGAAATATTTCATGAACATGCTTGGCAAGGAACTCTGGTACGTATTGGAGCACTTCGAGGACGCCGCGCAGGGGACATTGACGTGGAAGCTCGTCGATTCCGATCTCTTTAAGCTTGATAACGGGAGCTGGACTTTGCGCGACCTCGGCGACGGAAAGACCGAAGTGACCTATGCACTCGAGATCGAATTCAAGATCTGGATTCCGGGACCGGTGCTGAAAACGTTGACCGCGACGTCGCTTCCGACGGTCATCGCGGAGATGGACCGCCGGGCGAAAGCGGCGACCGCGTGAGCGAGTTCGACGAGAAGAGCGAAGACAGCGCCGGACTCGGCTCGAAGGCGGGGGACCTCCTGAAGAAAGCGATCACCGTCGGGATCGGAGCGGCGTTTCTCACCGAAGAGAGTATCCGCTCTTTAGTCGGCGAGCTGAAGTTGCCGAAAGAGCTCGTGACGAATCTTCTTCAGCAGGCGAACTCCACGCGCTCGGAGTTTCTGGGAAAGTTTTCGCAAGAGATCCTCGAAAAGATCCAGTCGAAGATCGATCCGGTCGAGCTCGTGACCGAAGTCCTTCGGAAGAACGACATCGAGCTTACGATCAAGATCAAGGTCCACCCGAAGAAGACGGCGGAGTAGTTTGGTCGTCGAATGTCAATTCGGTGGGGGATGCGGCGACTAGCGCTTGAGGTAAGATTCGAGTTCTTTGCGAGTCGAAACGACCTTCGAAATGAGCCCGAGATCCTGCGCCTCTTTCGGGAGGAGCCACTTATCGCGTTCCATGTACTCCACGAATTTCTCGACGGGCGCGCCGGTCCGTTCAGCGTAGAGGCGGTGGAGTTTCTTTTTCGTCTCGATGATATCTTGGGCGTGGATCGCGAGATCGGAAGCTTGGCCGCGGATCACGCCGGAGATCAGCGGCTGGTGAATGAGGAACTTCGCGTTCGGGAAGCAAAGGCGATCTTCTTTTTCCGCGCAAAGGGAGATGACCGAACCCATGCTCGCGGCGAGGCCGGCGACGAGGGTCACCACGCGTGGCTGGATGAAGCGCGCGGTATCGTACATCGAGAAGCCGGAGTGGATTTCGCCGCCGGGGCTGTCGATCCAGAGGACGATCGGCGCCGTCGGATTCGCGCGCTCCATCGCCAGAAGTTGGCGGTTCACTTTGAGCGCCATCTCCGAATCGACCTCGCCGCTCACGAAAATGATGCGAGATTCGAACAGGTGTTGGTCGATCGGGGTGAACGTAGGGGCTTGAATCGTCGTCGTCGTTTTCTCGGGATGGTCTTCGCTCATTCGAAAAGTTTAGTCAGAACTCGGGAATGCGTCCAGCGGGGAGTGTTTCTACCGCGTGACGCGAGCGCTCCCGCGACCGGCCGCGTCTACTCGGCCGGAATCGTCGGATCGACGAGCACGATCGAACGGATGATCTCGCAAAGGACCTGCGCCTCGGTCTCGAGCGTGATGCGAATGGCCTGCATCGGCTCCCGGTTGAGGTCGATGTAGATCTTGCTCGAGTAGGAATTGAAGTACACGCGGAAGGCGTGATTCCCGAACGTCGGCGAGATGTAGTGGGGAAAGTTCCGCGCCCGCTCGCTGGTGAGGTACTCGTCGGTCTCTTCGAACATCCGGAAGGAGCACCGCTTGATCAGCTCGATCATCAGCTCCCGCTCGGGGATGGCGATGCGATCGCTTTCGTCGGAGAGCGTTTTATAAAGTTCGTCGAATCGTTGGAGAATCGTGACCGGCAGTTCTTCCACTTCCAAACCCTTCGTTAAAAGAGGTTCCACGGACATGGATATATCCATGGGTGGGAAGGGGGGGAAATCTAGTCTGGCGGAAACGACGCGGTAAATCAACGAGTCTCGAGCCAGTTGTCGATTTTTTAGACAGCGACCATTCAATAATCCCGGTTCACCTTTTCTATATGCGAATACGCCAGTCCGTTGACTGGCACGCTCGTCGCACATAGCGCCCGCGTGGTTGTTGATGGACGCGAAAGCGTCGCCGGAAAAGTGGAGTGCTGAAAATGTTGAAGAAGTTGATTTGGCTGTTCGCAGGGTTGTTGGTTGGAGTGGGCCTCTCGTCCACGTTCGCGAATACGCGCACGCCGACGAGCCATCACTTCAAAGTCGTCGCCGTCAGCGCCGAGGACGCCGCCGAGAAGGCCGCCGAGATGATGAAAGGCGGGGAGCTGAAAGCCGACCTCAATACGGACGGCCTCTTGTCCGCCAGCCTGCCTCGTTGTGAAGAGAGCGGGAACGATTACGCCTGCGAGACGAGTCTGACGTATCTTCGGTAAGCCGCCTGCCGGGCGGTCACGTATCGCCGCTAATCGCGCCTGGGTGGTTACGTATCGGCGCTAATCGCCTGCCGCCGGACCGACACGAACCCCTGTATCGCGAAAGACTCACGTGTCGAAACATTCGACAGGCCTCGTCTTCCATTCCGCGCTCAGGCCCTTGAAAAGACAGTGGAAAATCTTCCATCGGCGGTTCCCCGAACTGGCATTCTCATTGCTCTCTAAGAGCGTGTGAGATGTAGGCTCCGCGCGGAAAGGGACAGGTCGTTCCCTCCGCATGGGTGCCCTTAAGAGTTGCCGTGGAGTTTAAGGAGTTTTCGATGTCCGCTACCCGTGATCCTTCGCAGAAACATACCTTCGTCTATTCGAACCTTTATCAGCTTTATCAAAAGGGAAAAGTCGCGGCCCACGCGGCGAACGTTCCGGTAACCCCGGCGGCGCCTCCCGCCGACGTGCCGGACACGACCCGCACCGGTCTCGCGACCGGCAAGATCATCAAAGCGGAAGAGATGCAAATCGCCGCGAACGCCGTCGGCCCCGTCGGCATCCGCGTGGCCCGTCATGAACCGCCGCGCCTCCTGGGCAAGCGGATCGAAGCGAACCGTCCGAGCAAAGGGGACGCTTCCCGTCGCCAAGCCATCGACGGTCTTCGCGACA
>JAYVXM010000331.1:0-5625 GCA_043785205.1 Bdellovibrionales bacterium | reverse complement strand
ATGAGGAGTGAGCCGACCATCGTGTAGACGAAAAATTTCATCGCGGCGTAAACGCGGTCTTTCCCGCCCCAGATGCCGATCAGGAAGTACATCGGGATGAGCATCGCCTCCCAAAAGACGTAGAAAAGGAACGTGTCGGTCGCGACGAACGTGCCCATCATGCCGGACTGGAGCGCGAGGAGGAGGGTATAGTATTCTTTTTCCCGTTCTTCTACGCCGCGGTAGGAGGCGAGAATCACGAGTGGCGAAAGGAACGTCGTGAGGAGAAGAAGCCAGAGGCTGATTCCGTCCATTCCGACGGCGTATTTCACGCCGAGTCCCGGAATCCATTCGACGCTTTCGGAAAATTGAAACTCCGGTCCGTGCGGATCGTATCCGAAATAAAGCTTCAGCGAGACGAGGAAGACGAGGAGAGAGCCGACGAACGCCCAGTGCTTCGCGGCCCTGACCGGAAGGAGCGTGCCGACGAGGGCCCAAGCCAGCGGAAGGAAAGTAAGGCCGGTTAAGAGATGCTCGTTAAACCATTCCATTAGATGAACCCTTTAATGAGGTAACTCAGAGTCAGGACGAGTCCGAAAAGGATCATAATCGCGTAAACTTGGATCGAGCCGGTCTGGAGCGTCCGCGCGGCCTGGCCCGTCCACTGCGAAACCCGGCCGAAACCGAGTACGACCCGATCGACCACGCCGACGTCGAAGCCCTTCCAAAGCTTCACCGAGAGTTCGTAGATCGGTCGGATGAAAGTCGATTCGTAGAGCTCGTCGACGTACCATTTGTTTTCAAGGGATTCGTGGAGCTTCGGATGATTCCGTTTCCGGGCTTCGGCGATCTTCAAGTTTCCGTACGTGCGCCAAGCGAAGAAAATCGAACCCGCGGCGACGAGCGTCGAGACGATCATCAGCGCGATTTCGGTCGATCCGCTCGCGGTGAAGCCGGCTTCGCGAATCGGAATGACCGGCTCGAGCCAGTGTTCGAGCCAGCTCGCGTGAGGAAGGCCGATAAATCCGCCGACGATCGAAAGGATCGCGAGGACAACGAGCGGGATCGTCATGAGGGCCGGGGATTCGTGAACCCCCATCGCGCCGTGACCGTGATCGTCTCCGTGAGCATGATCGTCGTGTCCGTGCCCATTCGCTCCCATCTTCGCTTCGCTATAGCGCGCGGATCCCATGAACGTGAGGTAGAACATCCGGGTCATATAGAACGCCGTCATCATTGCGGTGAGTAGGCCGAAAAACCAGAGGAGTCGATTCCCTTCGGGACTAGCGAACGCGTTCCAGAGAATCTCATCCTTCGAGAAGAAGCCGGAGAACGGGGGAATCCCGCTGATAGCGATCCATCCGACGAGAAAAGTGACGAACGTGACCGGCATTTTCGAGCGAAGTCCGCCCATTTTTAGGATGTCTTGTTCTTCGTGCATTCCGTGAATAACGGAGCCCGCGCCGAGGAACATGAGCGCCTTGAAAAACGCGTGCGTGATTACATGGAACACGCCCGCGCCGGACGCGCCGACTCCGCAGGCGAGGAACATATAGCCAAGTTGCGAGACAGTGGAGTACGCGAGAACCTTCTTGATGTCGTTTTGCGCGATCGCGATCGTCGCCGCGACGAACGCCGTCGCCCCGCCGACCACCGCGATCACGCCCATCGCGGTATGCGAAAGCGAGAAAAGGAGATTCAGTCGCGCGAGTAGGTAAATCCCGGAGGTAACCATGGTCGCCGCGTGGATCAGCGCCGAGACCGGCGTCGGGCCGGCCATGGCGTCGGGGAGCCAGACGAAGAGCGGGATTTGGGCGGACTTCCCGGTGCACCCGAGGAAGAGGAGGAGACAGGTCGCGGTCACCGCGGTCGGGTTTAGAACCGCCGTGAAATCGCTCTTCCCGAGGAGCTCGGTGATCTTCGCGAACTCGAGCGTTCCGAAGTGGGTGTAAATCATGAACATTCCGAGAATGAACCCAAAGTCCCCGACTCGGTTCGCGATGAAAGCCTTCTTTCCCGCCGAAGCTTTCGCGATGTCTTCGTACCAGTAACCGATCAGGAGGTAGGAACAGAGACCGACCCCTTCCCAGCCGAGGAAAAGAATCGGCAGCGACGAACCCATGACGAGCATAAGCATCGCGAAGCAAAAGAGGTTCAGATAGGCGAAAAACTTTCCGGGCGTTGCGTCGTGGCCCATGTACCCGATCGAGTAGAGGTGAATCAGCGTGCCGACGCCGGTGATGACGAGGGTGAAGAGGGTCGAAAGCGAATCCACGCGTAGGGCCATCTTGAGATCGAGGTCGCCGACCTTGATCCACGAGAAGAGCGTTTCTTCGACGACGCGGCCTTCTTCGCCCATCCCCTTCAGTTCGAGAAACGTTCGGAGCGAGATCAGGAACGCGCCGAAGATCGCGGCGGTGGCGACGATTCCCGGAACCGTGGCTCCGGCTTTCTTGGCGCCGGGCCGGCACTGAATGAGCGCGTACCAAAATCCGTTAATCGTGAAGCCAATCAGCGGGAGGAGCGGAATCCATTTCAGCATCGTCAGTCCCTATCCTATTCTTTCAGAAGACGGATCTCGTCCGTATCGACGGTTTTCAACGTCCGGAACATCGCGATCAGGAGACCGAGTCCGACTGCGCTTTCCGCGGCCGCCACGACGATGATGAAGAAGACGGCCATTTGGCCTCCCATGTCGTCGAGCTGGCGGGCGTACGCGACGAACGAGAGGTTCACCGCGTTCAGCATAATTTCCACGCACATCAGGATCACGAGGATGTTCCGGCGCATCATCACACCGGCAAGGCCGATAAAGAAGATGATCGCGCAAAAGGATTGGACGAGCCACGGCTGGACGGAATCGACGTCGTTCACGCGACACCTTCTTTCGCCGAGGACGGCCGGGACTGATTTCGCTTCGCGATCGCCACCGCGCCGACGATGCCCGCGAGGAGAAGAACCGAGGTCAGCTCGAACGGGAGGATGTATTTCGAAAACATCAGCTGGGAGACCACTTTCGAATTCCCGCCGCTGTTTTCGATCGCGGCGACCGTGAACGCTCCTGGCTTGACGAGTCCGAGGTCGCTCTTTTTCTGGGCCCAGACGAAGAAGCCGAGCAGGATCGCGCAAAAAATTCCTACCAATGCGCGCAGCGCCGGGTGCGAGCGGCTCAGGTCGAACGACGGTTCGTCGGCGTTCAGGAGCATAATCACGAAAATGAAGAGGACCATGATCGCGCCGGCGTAGACGAGGATTTGGAGCGCGGCGATCAGATGGGCGCCGAGCATCGCGTAAATTCCGGCGAAGGCCGCGAAGAGGAGGACGAGGCTGAAGGCGCTCGAAACGGGATTTTTCTTGAACACGACGAGGAGGGCGCAGGCGATCGCGAGGCCCGCCAGGATCGTGAACGTCACTGGGGAAACCCCGCTCATTTGTGCCCCCGTTGCTCGAGAAGGTAGTCTTTCCCGTAAACTTTACGGACCGAGGTGCTCATCTCGTAGATCTTTGAGAGCTTGATCGCGTCCTTCGGGCAGGCCTCCTCGCACATGCCGCAGAAGCAGCAGCGGAGAATGTCGATTTCGAATTTCACCGGATACTTTTCCTTGTCCGGTCGCTCGCCGGCCTCGATATGGATGCATTCCGCCGGGCAGACCGTCGGACAAAGCATGCAGGCCGTGCAGTTCTCGACCCCGTTCGTCGCCTTGATGTAATGCATGCCCCGATAACGATCCGAATAGTTCCGGCGTTCTTCCGGATACTGGATCGTCACGTGTTTCGTGAAGAGCATGTTCCGCATGGTGATCCAGAGTCCCTTTACCACTTCGATGAAGTAGAGATTCTGGAGGGCGTTGGTATTGCGTTTGACGAGCATCGGGAACTCCTTAAAGGACTTTCAGGTAGATCAAAAGGCCGGTCACGAAAATATTCGCGAGCGAGAGGGGGAGAAGGATCTTCCAACCGAGGGCCATCAGCTGGTCGTACCGGAACCGCGGAATCGTCCAGCGAACCCAAACGAAGAGCCACATGAAGAACGCCGTCTTCACGGTGAAGCACGTCGCTTCGAGCGCGACGCGCACCCATTCGAGCGTCATTCCCTGGAGCCCGGAGTGGGCGAGGAGGAGGTCCATCCCCGGGAAAAGTTGCCAACCCCCGAAGTAGAGGGTCGCGGTGAGCGCGGAAGCGACGGTCATGTTGATGTACTCCGCCATCATGAACATGCCGAACATCATCGAGTAGTACTCGAGATGGTAACCAGCCACGATTTCCGATTCGCCCTCTGGCAGATCGAACGGGAGCCGGTTCGTTTCCGCGTAGGTACACGTGATGAAGATCAGGAAACCGATCGGCTGGATGAAAATTCCCCACTTCGGGATCAGAAGCGGCCCGAGGTGGAAAAGCGCCGCTCCCTGAGCGGTGGCGATATCGCCGAGTTTCAGCGAGCCAACGATCATCACGAGTCCGATGATCGAGAGTCCCATCGAAAGTTCGTAGGAGATCATCTGGGCGGCCGACCGGAGCCCTCCGAAGATGGCGTACTTATTGTTCGAGGCCCAGCTCCCCATGATGATCCCGTAAACGGAAAGGGAGGTGATCGAGAGAATATAGAGGAGGCCGACGTTCAGGTCGGCGATCTGGAACTCGACCGTCCGATCGCCGAGCGTGATGTGACTCGCGAACGGGATCGCGGCGAAGGTCATGAACGCCGGGATCAAGGAAACGAGCGGCGCGAGCCGGTAGTAGAAAGGGTTCACGTGCCCCGTGACCCGATCTTCCTTGAACATCATCTTGATCGCGTCCACGAGCGACTGGAGCAGGCCGAGCGGCCCGATCCGGTTCGGCCCGAGGCGGTTCTGGAGGAGGGCGGAGCCGCGGCGCTCGACCCAGACCATGATCGGAACGACCTGGAGAAGCATGACGACGATGAGGCCGATTTTCAGGCCCATCGCGACGAGATTAAACGTATCGAATTCGGAATTCATCGCGACACCCCCGTCGCCGCCCGGGCGCCCACGCCGGCGGTCGTTCCCGAGTGGGTCCACAGCGCGAGGATTTCGCCGAGATTTTTCGACTGCCCGACCGGGTTAATCGCTCGACGAATCCGCTGGGAGCGACCTTCGTAGTTCACGAGTGTTCCGTCCTTCTCGGCGAAGCTCGTGCCGGGGAGGACCGCGCGCATCGCCCGAGCCTCCTCGGCCATGAAGACCCCGATTCCGACGACGACGTCGGTCGATTCGAACTTCGGGAGAATCGCGCGGCCGCCCCGGATGACGAGAACGGCTTCCGTCCCCGCGGGCAGGTTCTTCAGCGGCGCGATTCCGAGGGACTCGATCCCGCGGAGGTTTCCGGTCTTCGATTTCCGCTTGAGAAGTTTATCGGCCGGACCGTCTTCCGCGGTCGTCGGAACGTTCGGGGTTCCGAAGTGAAGGAGTGTGGATCCCGGAAAGGCTTTCGGCGCGAATTCCTGAAGAAGCTTTGCTTCCTCGAGCGTGAGATCGGTACCTACGAGGACGGTGACTTTTTTTCCGCGGAGGGTCGACTTCGCCGCGGCGACGGCGTCGACCCACCCGCTCTTTTCGAAGCCGACAAGCGGCGCCGAAATGCGGTCCGCGGCGGAGACATAATGAAAGTTGAAGCGCCCTTCGTCGC
>JAYVXM010000330.1:0-5638 GCA_043785205.1 Bdellovibrionales bacterium | reverse complement strand
CGGGGGAGATCGCCCACGTTCCCGGAGCGAAGGACGCGCTCCTCGCCGTCGGCGAGGAACTCGGCCCGCTTCACGCCGTGATCGGACATTCCTTCGGGGCCGGCGCGGTTCTCTTCGCGGTTTACCAAGGCCTTGCGGCCGAACGCGTGGTTTACGTTTCCGGTCCGAGCCACTTCACGACCCTTTTCGACCGCTACTTCGCGTGGGTCGGCGTCTGGGGTCGCGCGCGCGAAGCGTTTGAGGAAAAAATCGAAGCTCTGGTCGAGATCGATCCGAAAACGAACGATCCCGAACGATGGGCCCGGAAGGTCGATCAATCCGGCTTGATCGTACACGATCGAAACGACGAGGACGCTCCGTTTCGGGAGGCCGAGGAAATGCACCGGGCCTGGCGCGGTTCCCGTTTTTTCAGGACCGCCGGACTCGGTCACCGTCGCATCCTCAAATCGAAGGAAACGATCGCGGCCATCGTCGACTTCGTCCGCGAATCCGTCCGCTAGCGCACGAAGTTCAGGTCAGAATCGGAAGAATTTCGAGAGTTCGGGTTTCGCGAGCTTTTCGAGGTCGGCGAGCACGACGCGGAGGGATTCACGTTCGGGTTCGGAAATCGAACCGCTCTTTCCGGCGGGGCTCGTCTTTGCGGATGGGCTCGAAACACCGCCGGAGATTTTCGCGCCCGGACGTTGGCGAAGCTCGCGGATCCGCTTCCGAGCGCCTTCGATCGAGAAGCGCTCGACGTAGAGGAGGTGCTTGATCAGGAGAAGCATTTCGACGTCTTTTTTGCGATAGACGCGCTGACCGGACCGCGACTTCTGCGGGCTGACCATCGGGAATTCGGTTTCCCAAAAACGGAGGACGTAAGTCTTCACTTCGAGAAGCTCGGCGACTTCGCCGATGCGGAAGAAAAGCTTCTCCGGAACGCGAGCGAGCGATTCCGCGAGGTCGAATGTGACGAGCACTTCCGGAATCTGAAGGTCGTCCGCCGATGCCGCCAGTCGCGCAAATTCGACCGGGTCGAGGCCTTCCTCGAGAATTTGGAAAGAGGCGCCTTCGACGACCGGGTCGAAGGCGGAAAGGATCGAATCGTCCGAACGTACGGGCTTCCGATCAGCTTTCATCATCGTCATCATCCTCGACGACCTTGGAGAGATCGACCGGCTTGCCTTCGAGAGCGGCGTTCACTTCCGCGCGGAGCACTTGGGACGGCCGAAAAGTAAGGACCCGGCGAGCGGAAATCTCGATGCTCTGGCCGGTCTGCGGATTACGGCCGATGCGGGACCGCTTTTCGCGAACGACGAAATTCCCGAAACCGGAAATTTTGATTTTTTCGCCTTTAGAGAGCGTGGTTTTAATGTGGTCGAAAACGAGTTCCACGAGGTCCGCCGCTTCCTTCTTGGAAAAGCCGACTTTTTCGTAGAGCGCTTCGACAATATCCGCTTTCGTCATCGCCACGTGGGGGTCTCTCCTAAGGCACCGATTTCATGCCGAAATTAATCTAAACCGTTGTTTTTAGAGTGAAGGAGAAATTTCCGATCGGCAAGCCCCGATGAACGGAAAAGTGAATCATTCTGCGGTCTTCATCGTTTTCGGCCATTCTGGCGGTGAAACGGGGACCTCCCCGGCGCAAATCATCGTGACGCACCACTCCTTCCGACGTCGGAAGTGGAGCTGGCGCCGGGAGCCGTGCGCGTTACCGTAACTCCGCGCCGAGTTCTTTAGCGAGGGCGGCAATGATCACCTTCGAAGCGCCTTCCGCCTCGGCCTCGGTGAGCGCTCGCGTCTCGTCCTGAAGCACGACCCGCGCGCCGATCGAGACTTTTCCCGCGGCCACTTGAGCGCCGCCGTAGACGTCGAAAATCTTGGCCGACTTCACGAGCGGCTTCCCGGCCTTGCTCAGAACCGCGAGTACCTGGTCCGCGGTGGTACCCGCGTTCACGAGAATCGCGAAATCGCGTTCGATCGGCGGCTGCTCCGACCAGGCCCGGAACGGTCGCGCCTGCGAGGCCGCGCGGGACATCTTCGCGAGTGTCGACCACTCGAGTTCCCCGACGAAGAGGTCGCCTTTGATCTTCAATTTACGCGCGATCCCCGGATGCAAGACCCCGAAGTGGCCGAGCGTCGCATTTCCGGCCAGCACTTCCACGGCCTGACCCGGATGAAGGAGCTTCGCGATCGGATGCTCGAGATTCCGGGAGGCGTGGAGCGGAATATACCGAATTCCCTTCCCGCCCATCTGATCGAGGACGGATTCCAGGACGGCTTTTCCGTCGTAAAAATCGACCGATCCGATTTCGTTCCGGAGCGCCTGAGCGTACCGCGGGCCCGAAAGCGCGAACGCGATCTTCCAGTTTTCGACGATACCGGTCTCGAATTTCGACGGCGCGCCGTCCACGGCGGAAGTCGTCGTCCCGGCCGCGCGGGCGAAGGTCGGTCGGATCTCGAAGAGCCGGACGACCGGCGACTCGCTCCCGAAATGATGGCGGTAGTTCCGAAGCGCGTTTCCGACGAGACCCGGAACGAGCGACGGGACCATCCACTCGTGCTCCTCCGACATCGGATTCTGAACCTTCACCGCGCTCTTGAGCCCGAACGTCGCCAGCGTCGCCGCACTCGTGAAACCGTAATTCAGAGCCTCGCAGACCCCCTGCCGGACGAACGCGTCCTTCGCGCGCTCGAGGAGAATCTGTTCCGCTCCCTGCGGATCGAAGGCCCGCGCGATCGGGGGCGAGGAAAGCTTCGGGATCGTCGACGGAATCCGATCGTAGCCGATCGATCGCGCGACTTCCTCGGAGAGGTCTTCCCGCAAATTCAAGTCGAGCCGGTAGCTCGGCGGCGTGACCCGGAAGGTCTCGCCTTTCCGTTCGACCCCGCACTCGAGCGCGGTCAGCGCCGCCTCGACTTCGGAATCCTTCACGTCGACGCCGATGAAATCGCGCACGTACGAGACCGGCATCTCGATCGTCGGCCGCGGTTTCGGGGGCACCGATTCGGCCCGGGCGCTCCCCGCGATCTTCCCGCCGGCGAGCTCGATGACGAGGGCCGCGAACCGAGAAACTACCGCCGGCAGCCCCTTCGGATCGACTCCGCGCTCGAAGCGCGTCGCCGCGTCCGTCAACTTCCCATGCTTCGTCTTCGCCTTCCGCACGAGAACCGGATCGAATTCGGCGCACTCGAGGAAAACCCGCTTCGTCGCGTCCGAAACTTCGGAGTTTCCGCCGCCCATCACGCCGGCGAGCCCGATCGCCTTTCCGGAGCCGTCGAAGATCACGAGCTCCTGACCGCCGAGCGCGACTTCGGTCCCGTCGAGAAGCGGTAACTTTTCCGCGGCCTTCGCGACGCGGACGCCGATCTTACCGCCCGTGATCTTGTCCACGTCGTACGCGTGGACCGGGTGACCGAGTTCGAGCATCACGAGGTTCGAAGCGTCGACGACGTTATTGATCGAACGCGAACCGACGGCTTCTAACCGTCGCACGAGCCAGGCCGGCGACGGACCGATCTTCACGCCGTCGATGAGGACGCCGTAGAACTGGGGCGCCTTATCGCCCGCCTCGAGCGCGATCGAGATCGGAGAGCCCTTCCAATCGAGAGCGAGGGGCTTCCCGCCGACCACCGCCTCCGGCCGCTTCGCCCGCACGCCGAGCGCGGCCGCGATCTCGCGCGCGACGCCGAAATGGGAAAGGTAGTGGCCCTGATTCGCGTAAAGTTTCAACGTGAGAAGCGAGTCGTTCCGACCGAGGACTTCGGCGATGGGTCTCCCAACCGGCGTTTCCTTCGGCAGGATGATGATGCCCGCGCTCTCCTTCGAGATGCCGAGCTCCGCCTCGGAGCAAAGCATCCCTTTCGATTCGACGCCGCGGATCTTTCCCTTGCCGATCTTCATCCCGTTCGGGAGCTCGGCCCCGACGAGCGCGGCGACGACCTTATCGCCGGTCTGATGGTTCGTGGCGCCGCATACGATTTCGAGCACGCCGCCGTGGGCGGAGCCGACGTCGACCTTGCAGAGCGAGAGCCGATCCGAATCCGGATGTTTCGCCTTTTCGACGATGAGCGCCGAAACGACTTTTTCGAGACCCTTGCCTTGCGACTCGAGCGCTTCGACTTCGAGGCCGCGCGCGGTCAGGAGATCGGCGAGCGCGCTCGCGTCGTGGGGGAACGGAACGAGTTCTTTCAGCCAGGAGGAGGAAACTTTCATTTGCGGTGCCTTCGTCGGTGCCGGTCGGACTAAAATTGCGAAAGGAAGCGTTGGTCGCCTTCGAACATCAGGCGGAGATCCGGAATTTCATGGGCCATCATCGCCACGCGATCGATCCCGATTCCGAAAGCGAAACCGGACACTTCCTTCGGATCGTAGCCGGCGAGCTCGAGGAGCTTCGGGTGGACCATGCCGGCGCCGAGGATTTCCATCCATCCCGAGCCCTTGCAAATCCTGCACGCGGGATCTTTCCCTTCGCACTTGAAGCAAGAGACGTCGATTTCGGCGCCCGGTTCGACAAACGAGAAATACGAGGGCCGGAGACGAACGCGGGTGGCAGAACCGAACATCTCCTTCGCGAAAAATTCGAGCGTCCCCTTAAGGTCGCTCATCTTCACGCCCCGGTCGATCCAGAGGCCTTCGAGCTGGTGAAACATCGGCGAATGGGTCGCGTCGTTGTCCTTCCGATAGACGGCCCCCGGGCAAAGGATCCGGATCGGCCACTTCTTCCCTTTCATCGCGCGCGTCTGGATCGCCGTCGTCTGGGTGCGGAGGACGAGCCCCGGTCCCATGAAGAACGTGTCCTGCTGATCGCGCGCCGGATGGTCGGCGGGAATGTTCACGGCTTCGAAGCAGAAATAATCCGTTTCGATCTCCGGACCCGTCATCAGATCGAAACCGAGCCGGGAAAAAACGTCGACCATCTTCCGGGTCGTCTGGGTGATCGGATGGAGCGCTCCGCGGTGGAGTTTGCGCGACGGAATCGTCACGTCGATCCGTTCCGCGCCGAGGCGCTTCTCGAGATCCTTCGCCTCGAGTCCTTCGCGCTTTGTTTCGAGCGCGGCTTCGATCTTCGCCTTCACTTCGTTCGCGGCGGCGCCGATCTTCGGACGCTCCTCGGCCGAGGCCGAGCCGAGGCCCTTGAGAACCTCGGAGAGGCCCCCCTTTTTTCCGAGAACCGAAACTCGAAATCCCTCGAGCGTCGCCAAGTCGGCCGCGGCGGCAATGTCCGCCAGCGTTTTCGTCCCGATGGCCCGAATTTTAGAGATCAGTGAATCCATTGCGTTTCCCACCCCTGACTGCCTTTTTCACACTAGGACGAGGCGGCCCGGCCTGCAAGCGATGGGTCACCGGAAAACCCGAAAATCCTGAGGGATACCCGATAGATCGGTGTCCGGGGGCTTTCCCGCCGTCCCCGCGGGCGTCCTTTTCTCGAGGGGAGGATTGACCGCGCGGGAGGACTCGTTTATACACAGTGCGTCAATCATCACGTCTCCCCCTCCTGAGGTAAAATCCATGTGTCCTAATCCCGCCGATCCGATCAAGCTCGCGCGCTTGCGCAAGCTTCTGTCGACCATGCTCGCGTCCGCGCTCGTCCTAACCTCCGTTGTTTACGCCCCCGCCCCCGCCCACGCCGGCGCTCCCGACTCCGAGGAAACGTCC
>JAYVXM010000329.1:0-5641 GCA_043785205.1 Bdellovibrionales bacterium | reverse complement strand
CGCCCATGTCGCTTAAATTTTCGAAGACCATTAAATTTTTGAGTCTGGAGTTTTGCTTTCTATTCGCCATGTGGCTCTCGAAGACCGCGTGGCCGCTTTGGTTCAGCCAGAATGGCGACCTGAAAGTATACGGCCTTTCCTATTCCGTGATGGCGTTAACCGGCGTCTTCTCGATCGGCTTTAGTTCCGTCATTTCGAGGATCGGTATTCGAAAGTCGATTTTGATCGGACTCCTCCTCTACGGGACGGGGATCGGCCTTCGCTGGTACAATCAAAGCCTGGCCGCCGGAATCTCCTCCGGATTTTTCGGCGGCGTCGGCGCCTCCTTAGTCCTCCTTTCGATGCGGCTGCGCGCACGTCTTTTCCAAGGGGACGACATTTCCCCGAATTTCATCGCGGCCCGGAAAGCGACCGGCGACGCGGCCGCGGGCCTCGCCGGTTTAGTCATCGCGGGGTTGATCGCCTATTTCGGGTTTTGCTTCGCGGTATTTTCGGCGCTGGTACCACTCGGAATCGCCATTCTCTTGGCGATACGAAGTTCCGAATTTCACGCGAACGTTCCGGCGAATTCACATTCGTCGCCGCGATCGAAAGACCTTTGGGCGAATCCTCGGCTGCGAAGACTCCTGATCTTAAGTTTTATCGGAGGGCTTTACTCGAGCCTAAGCCTTCCCTACCTTCCGATACTTTACCGAGAAATCGGTTTACCCGCGGACAAGATCCCGCTTTTGGCCACTTTGGCGACGGTGGTTTCTCTCGTCGTCGGACCGCTCTCCATCTGGGCGACGAGGAAGCGCGGCCCTTTAACCGCGTTCGTCCTCGGCGAAGGGCTTTATCTCGCGTCGATGGCCGCGCTTTTGGTGACCCATTCCGAACGAATGGTGCCCGTCCTCGTGGTCGTTCGCGTTTTCGGACGCTCCGTTTCGGGCCTCGCTGAAGAAATGATCGAACTCGCGGCGGTCTCGAAAAATCACGCGGCCGCTTTTTACGGGACGGTCCAAACCACGTTTCTCCTCGGAGATTCGATCGGAGGCGGACTGGGCGGGATCGTCGTCGCGGAGGGCGGGCTCCGGATGCCTTTCCTTATCGCGATCGCGTTGATCCTCATTCATGTCACGGGGATGCTCTTCGGGTTCCGTACCGCCGGCGCTCGAATCGCGGAACTCGGGCATGCCTAGACGCGTACGAAAGTGGGGAAAGCGATTCGAGTTTTCCCTCGAGGCGGTTGGAACGCATTCGCTCCCTACGCTCGTTCGTTATCGCGCCCGGAATTGCCTGAGGAAGGGGTCACGACCGAAACTCATCATTCATCTCCACGGCGGCCCGGAGTCGATCGAACGCGGAGAGCGAAGGTTCGGTGACCTCTTTCCGAATCTCGTGGAGGAAGGACACTTCTACGTCGGTTGGAATTATCCGGGTTCCGCGGGGCTCGGGGAAAAGTGGAGAAGGGCGCCGCATGGAGATTGGGAATCGGCTCTTCTTCGGGAATGGGCCGCGGTCGAACGAAAATTGATTTCCGAAACCGGAATTCCAAAACCCGACTGGATTTTAGTCGGCCCGAGCTTCGGGGGAATGGTCGCGCTCGTGATCGCGAGGGCCGATCCTTCGATCGGCCGAGTCGTCTTAGCGAGCCCGCTCCTCAGCTTAAGGGCCCAAATCAATCGCGTGAAAGAGTTCGATCGAAGGCAGCTCCCATGGTTCAGTTCTCGCTTTTCCGAGAGGGACTTGAAGCGGCTGGAATTTAGGAGGGGTCTCGCAAATCTGAAGACCTCGATCTCGGTCATTTCGAGCGGAAGGGACGAAGTCCTCGGCGGCGCATTGACGCGAAATGCGGTGAAGCTCGCGCGCGAGCAGGGTAAGGCAGTCGAATTTAAGGAACAAAGTCGGGCCGCCCACTCCCCCCGTTCTTGGCGCGCGCGAAAGATGCGAACCGAGTTCCTTCGCGATGAGATTCTGCGCGAATCACCCAGACCACGATTGCCGCGGCGCACAGCCACGTAGCGTTTGCCTCCTTCCTTCGGAAAATGAGATAAACCTCGCTATGGGTTCTTCGTTCATTCCGTTTATTTTGTGTGGCGGCAGCGGCACGCGCCTCTGGCCGAAATCCCGAGCTTCGATGCCGAAGCAGTACTGCGACCTTTTCGGAGTGAATCTTTTCGAGACGACCCTCCTTCGGTTTGAAAAGGCGACGAAAGTCGGGATCGTTTCGACCGCGTCTCAGCTCCCGCTCATTCAGAAATCGATGCCGTCCGTAATGGCGGGCACGGCCAAGGTTCAAATCTTGGAGCCCACCGGCCGGAACACCGCGCCCGCGATCGCACTGGCCATTCGCGCGCTTCAGGTCGCCGGGGACGCGAAGGCCGTCGTCGGAATTTTTCCCGCAGATCATTACATCGCCGATCAGTCGACTTTTCTTTCCGCGGTCGAGCGAGCGGCGAAGTTAGCCGCCGAAGGCGCGATCGTCACCCTCGGAATCAAACCGACCTATCCCGCGACCGGCTACGGATATATCGAAACTCGTCATGCTTCGCCCGGGGCCGAGTCGCGAGTCGCGACGCGGTTCCACGAGAAACCGGATGCGGCCCGAGCCGCGGAATACCTCGAGAGCGGAAGTTTTTTCTGGAATGCCGGAATCTTCATGGCTCGCGTCGATGTTTTAGCGAAGGCGTTCGAAACTCATACGAAGGACCTTTGGGCCGCGATCGCAAAGATCGCGGATCCCCTCGCGCCGACGAAAGAGGAATACGCGGCGATTCCGTCGATGAGTTTCGACGTCGCGATCATGGAGAAGCTTCCGGAACATGTTTGCGTACCCGTCGACTGTGGGTGGAGCGACGTCGGATCGTGGGATTCGCTCATTACGACCTTGGGCGAGGGCGCCCCGGAAACGCCGAGCGTGGTGAAAATCGGTTCGGAGGGCGCGCATGTCCTCCCTCACCGGAATCGGAAAGTCGTCCTAATCGACTGCCCGGATACGAACGTCATCGATACCGAAGACGGGCTACTCGTTTTCAAAACCGGCTCCTCCGAAAAGATGAAAGCCGCCTACGACGAGCTCGTGAAACGGAAGGCGCCGGAAGCGACCACGCATCCGTTCGAGTATCGGCCCTGGGGCGATTTCGAAATCCTGCGCGACACGGAGGCGTTCAAGTCGAAAGTGATCCACGTTCTTCCGGGTCAACGTCTCAGTTACCAGAGCCACGCGAAGCGCGCCGAGCACTGGATCATCATCCGTGGACAGGCGGAAGTGACGCTAAACGATCAGATCCTTCGGCCGAAGGCGGGGGAGCATGTCTTCATCCCGCAGGGCGCGAAGCATCGGATGTCGAATCCGGGCACCGAGCCCGTAGAGTTCGTCGAAGTCCAGGTGGGGACTTATTTTGGGGAAGACGATATTGTTCGATATCAGGATGATTATAAGCGGAGCTAAGGCGGCCGTTTGGTTCATCTGCAATCGACGACCAAGGTACTAGGCAATCTTGAGTGTACGCTGCCCGGAAGCCAACCCCAGAACCGCATTCACTTCGACATACTTCTTTTTCATCTTACGCTTGGAAAGCAAGCCCAGGCCGGATGAGTCGACTTGAGAATTCCATTCTTCTTCTGACAACCCGCTTTCACTAAACCTCTGCGAAGACTTCAGCGCAATATTTAGAAGCTCAATTGCCTGGGTATCCAAAAGTTCACGCTCGATGCGTCTATAAGACAAGTAAATCTGAGAATCCGTCTTCTTTGGACGTCTCCATAACGAAGAGGTCTCTAGCAAAGTCATTGCCATGGCCAAGCTCTCGGTAGGCAACGAGAATTCATCAGCCAGCAAAGAGAATAGTTCGCGCGGAGCGCTTGATTCTGACTCGTTCACCGCGCATTGGAATCCCTGGAAGGCGTGCTTTACGTACTGAATTTCGGAAATGCGACTAGTCGATTTAAGTGCCTCACAATTTGCGAGAAAGTCGGAAATCTCCGACACCGCCTTCTTAACGTCTGAGGAAAACAAAATACTTCCGACATCCAGGGCAGCCGCTCTACGGGAAAGTGACATCCACTCGAACATATTTATAGCATCGGAACTTATGACCGACGTCTTCACGCCGGACTGAACACCATGTTCCACCCACTTAAAAGTGTCTTCCGAATAAGCAGATGGCTCGACAAGAAGCAGCTGAGGTAAGTCAGAGGAAATCTGCTGAAATGCTTGGTCGGCGGTGGGAAGGCGCTTCAAAGCTTTCCATTCATCTTCAAGCAGAAGTTCGAGATCGCTTATCCACCTTGAATCGCCCACGAGCTGGATTCGCGCCTGTTTCTCAGCTTGGTACGGTCGGGTATATTCTACAGTTTTAAGCTTACGAGAAACATCGGACATCACAGACTCCCTGTGTCTTCTAATCGGACTTTGACGGCGCCAAGTTTAGGGACGTCTTCGACCCGTCAAATCTAAGACGCTCTTTTCCCTCAGCTGTCTCAGTTGAAAATCCGAACGGTAAATACGTGTATGCATAAGGGAAGAGCCGAATATAGCGCACTAATTCTTCATGTACCTGACTCCGATTTTACTTCGGAGATTTCTGCTTTCAGTGGGTGCGCCGGTACACTTCTACGGGAAATAATACCTACCCCCTCCGGTCGAACTCACAGGGCACAAATCAGTTCAGCGGAGCAAACCAAACCACTTTGGGCGGGCGAAATTAGATTCAAAGAAAATTTCGCTGATTTTGAACTCTTGATCCGCTCTAGCATTGAGCCCGACTCCGATTTGAGTTGGTCGGGACTTCCAAAAGTTCTTAGCATATTTGACGGTGGCTACCACGCACTCGAAAAAAAGGAAGCCGAGCGCATCTTAACAGATCTAATCGATTTTCATGAACTCGTAACGTGTAAGGTCCACTTCCAGTCAAACGGAATTAACCATTATTTCGCGGTGCAATTTACCGAGCAAGAAAACCTCAAGAATTTAACTGAAATTTTAGTTCAGATCACCGAACCAAAAACGAGTCGGGAACTCGATTCAGTAGTCACTTACGTTTTAGAATTGGAATTATTTGAAACCACTTATTTCATGGTCTCGACGTTGGAGGACCGGGAGAATGATCTTTTAGTTTTTCGACTAACTAGTCACATCTACAGACATTCGAAACGGGAGGGTCGAAGAATACACGTCGAAAACGCGAACGTCAGTATTCCCGAAGGAAAAGTTCAAGAAGTGAGCGATTTCGGGATTCGCATAGCATTTTCAACTGAAATCCCGAAGGTCGGTTCGCGCGTTTCTTTAACAATTAACGGAACGAAAATTGAGTTTCGTTGCATATTTTCAACTAGCGGCACGACAGGCCTCAAACTGAATGACCATTCGCCTAATGCCAGAAAGTTATGGCAAGCCTTCTTGCTGCCATTTCAGTACCCGGACTTAGTAATCCGAAACAAAGCGCTCCATGAGGAAAATTGGAATTTATTTGAGGAATCCGGCTATTTCAAACTTCCAAATGGAGTTGGAGACCTCGTCGACAAGAGTAAAAATTTAATATTCCGGGAGTGGACGCGGGTTGACGAAAATGGACCCAACCAAGGTACGACCGTGCTATCCAAGAGCGGCAATAAATTTGTCGGCACTATCGGCGTAACAAGAATAAATCAAGAGATCTGG
>JAYVXM010000328.1:0-5655 GCA_043785205.1 Bdellovibrionales bacterium | reverse complement strand
GTCCGGTATTCTTCGCGTAGACGACCATTTTTACGCGATCGACGTTCGTGGCGGCACTGGCGGTGGGACTGTCTTTGGAGACGGGATCCATCTCCCTTCAGATCGGTCCCGCGCATCCCTTGCTTAAGGGCTTCCTAAAGACTTCCCCGATTTCCCGGTCCTTTGGCCCACCGAGCGGCGTCGAAATTTTGACCTCGTTAATGCGCACCGAACTGCCCGGGCGCGGCGGCTTTTCCGTTCAGGCGGTCGACGATCTCGGGAATCGTTACCGTCTCGATATGGTTTGCCGGGTCCTTCAGATAGGCCATGATCCGCTCGCTGGCGATGACGGACTGGGGATGGACGTCGTGAAAGAGAATAACCCCGTGATCCGCGGTTTTCATCGCCTTCAGCGCCAAGCGCACGATCGAATCGGGATCGTGGTTCTGCCAGTCCAGCGTGTCGATGTTCCAGTAGACGTGGACCGCTCCCGCTTCCGCGATTTTCGTCCGGATTTTCGGATCGTTGAAACCGGCGCCATACGGGAGGCGGAAAAAGGCCGGCCGGGCGCCCATTTTCTCGGTGAAGACGTCCATGGCCTGGCGAATTTCGCAGTCCTGTTCGGCGTCGTCATCCTTCGGAACCTGCGAATGATAATAGGAATGGGATTCGACCGCGTGCCCTTCTTCGCGCTCCAGGACGGCGAGCTCGGGGAAGACGACGGTCGGGCGCGCGCTCGTGATATCGTAGCCGTGCTCGGAGACGAGTCCGTCTTTGCCCTTCACCGAAACGGTACGCGAGCCAATGCCGACGCAATCCTTCCGTTCGAGTTGCCGTGAAAGTACGAAAAACGTCGCCTTCATCTCGTGTTGTTTCAGATTCGCCAGCACTTCCCGAGTATAACTCGGTTCGGTTTGGTTCCCGCCGTGAGGACCGTCGTCGAACGTGAGCGCCCAAACTCCTTTCGGAAAATGATTCCCGAAAATATTTCCGTTTTTTCCCGGACTGGGTGCGATCACCGCGCCGGTCGTCGATCCCTGCGGGGTCCGTTCGACGAGGGCCGACCACTGCTTTTGGATCCGGCCTCCCCGCCGCCGAATCAGCTTCGAGATCTCGAGTCCAGACTCCCCGCGCTTCGGCTCGAACGCGCGATAAGCGAGCGGTTTTTTCGGCAACGCTCGAGCGGCCGCGATCACCTTCACGGGGAGGTCGCGCTTCGGCGTAGCGGGGGTCTCGACCTCGTCGCATTTCCGCGCCGACGCTTCCAGATCGGCGATCGCGTTTTCCGCCTCGTCGAGGGCGAGGGTTTCGTATCCGGGATCTTCCAATCGCTCCGCGATGAAATTTTTCCACCGAGTGATTTGGGCGTTCGTGGTTTGTTCGATAAGGCGGATTCCCGCCGCGCGGGTGCCCCTCGGAGCGTTCCCCATCCCGTTCACGACCGCACTCGCGATCGCGCTTCCCGCGATCCGTTCGAGATCGTGCCGCAGAAAAAACAGCGCTTGAAGCTCGGCGTAAACGCTCGAATTCCGCATGATTTGCTCGAGCGTTTCTCTCCGGTCGAGATGGGATTCGTACTGCTCGAGGAGCTGTTGGCCGTAGGCGTACGAGCCGGCGAGCGCGAGCGCGAGCGCCCGCGAACGCTCCTCCCCTTTCAGCGGGGAAAAAAAACGGTTTAACTCGGCGTCGTCCGAGTCGATCTCCGCGCCCTCTCCCTTGAAATCCCGGAAGAGGCCGGACTGGGCGATGCACTCGAGCCCGAATCGGGCGGCGGCCGCCGCCGCGGCGGGAGCACGATTCGTCGCGGCCGGAAGCGGGGCCGGCGGAGCGACCGTCGACGAAGAGGCGCAGCCGGCGAAAACGAAAAACGTCGCGGCGACGGGCGCGACCCACTTTGGAAAAGCAGATGGATTCATGTCGTGAAACCTCCTCTTTTCAAAGTGTGACCGATCTCCGCATTCCACCCAAGCGGTTTGGCAACGGCCGCTGATTTAGTAACGCGATCGGTCTAAACCGGGCCTTTTCACTTGTCATTCCGTCAATTTCCCGTCACCTTTTCTCGATCACGATTTCGTTCTGGAACCCTTAAGGAGACCTCTCAATGTCCCAATCCGTCCGCATTACCCGACTCGCCCTCGTCGTCGTCGGTACCACCCTTCTTTCTTCCGCCGCGATCGCGGCCGGTTTCGAGAAAGCCCAAACCTGGAACGCCAAGGCGGCGGCCCAGGGCGGAGCGGTCGTCGGATCGGTATCCGGCGCGGAATCCCTTTATTTCAACCCGGCCGGCCTCGTCGGTTCGGCTTCGAACGGCGAAGTCTCCGCGAATTTTTCGCCGACGTTTTCCCAATTCACGGGAACCAATCCCCAAAGTACGGCCGGTTCGATCAGCGGTTCGACCGGCTTTTCGCCGGTCTTCGGCCTTCTCGCCTCCTATAAGCCGACGCCAAAGCTCGGTATCGGCGCCGGCTACTACGTCAGCGGCGGAACGAAAGCCAAATTTGAAAATCTCGACTACTCGAACTACAACGCGAACTTCGACAGCCTGAAACCGACCGTCGAAACGAACCTCGCGATCACGGAAGCCGCCATCGGTGCCGGCTACGAAGTCGCTCCCGGATTTCGCATCGGCCTCGCCTGGCGAGTCCTCATGGTGAACGCGAAGTTCTCCACGGTCGGGACGAACGGAACGACTGTCCTCCAGGAAACGATGATCGATAACATCAAGGCCACTCGCTGGAACGGCTTCAAACTCGGCGCCCAATACGAAGAGCCGAATCACCGCTGGGGGCTCGGCACCGATTTCCGATCCGGCGTCGGCTTCACGGCAAGCGGTGACACGACGGTTCTTCAGGAAACCGCCGCACCCGGGAACTTCACCACCACCGATATCGGCAAGAGCGACATCGACAACTCATTCCCGTATCAAATCTCACTGGGTGGTTGGACGCGCATCACGGAGCTCTTCCGTTTCGGCTACCAGTACGACTTCACGAACTACAATCAGAACAAGGCGCTCGTGATTCGGAATGCCGTCGGAACGTCGACGATCGTCCAGAACTGGAAAAACATGCACGTCGTTCGTCTCGGCGGCGAATACACCGGTAAAGCGCTCCCGATTCGTTTTGGGTATGCGTTCACCTCCCAGGTTACCCCGAGCGATCGGGCCCGCAGCACATTCGCCAGCCCGGGCGCCGGCCACTCGTTCACCGTGGGTACGGGGACGATCGTCGGGAACGGCATCGATGTCGATGGCGCGCTCGAATACGCCTTCGCGGGCGGCACGGGCCGGAACGTCAGCGGCGAAGTTCCCGCTGACGCCGATTTCAAGACGCACGCCTATGCCGTCCACTTGGACGCGAAGTACCACTTCTAAGCGAAACCGGTCTTCAACGGGTTTAAAGGAAAGGCCCGGGGAGCGATCCCCGGGCCTTTTTTACGTTTCGGATTCGTAACTAACGTTCGAATCGAAGTCGATTAATTCGAGTCCGTATCATCGGAAGGGAGCTTCTTGCCCTTCTTCTTCTCCTTCAGCTTGAACTTGAATTTCATGCTGCTGGTCGGAGTCGTTTCCTTGATTTTCACGTCGCTCTTGAGCTTGACGTCGCCGGTCTCGGTATTTGTCTTAAGCTTTTCGGAGTCCTTGATCTTAAGGTCGCCTTCCGGGGAAGTCTCCTTGATCTTCAAATCCGATTTTTCCTTCGCCGCTCCGGTTTCGCCGTTCGTCTTCACCTTTTCGGTAAGCTTCACTTTCGTGACGTCGTCGCCCGAGACCGTCTGGTCGACGGTGACCTGCTTCACGTGAAGCTTCGTCTTCGAGGTTTCCGTCGGCACGGGAATGGAGACGGTAGTCGTAGTGGTGGTCGTAGTCTTCGATGGATTCGGATTCTTGCAACACGGAGGAATGTGGGTCCGGACCGGAGGCAGCGGACGAGTCGTCGGACCCTGTCCACCGTCAGTCTTGCCCTGTCCACCGTTGTCTGGCTTCGGAATCGGATTATGGGTCGAATCGGTCTTGCCTTGTCCGCCGTCCGTCTTTCCTTGGCCCCCATCGTTCGTCGGCTTACGAGGGTGCTTATGTGAGGTCGGCTGATGCGGCGTCGGCTTGCGCGTAGGAGTCGGGTTCGTCGGAACGTTTCCGCCATTCAACGCGTACTTCGCGAAAATCTTCGACTGGACCGCGATCCCGTTCATCGAAGACTGGGAAACACGAAGTACGCCGATCGTCGACGAATCGATTTGGTAGAAAGTCGCCGGAGCGCAGCCCCTGCCGTCCATGACGGACGTCGCGGAAGTGCATCCACGCGCGACTTCGCGGCTGAACGATTTTTCGGGCGGGCGCGGGCCGTTCGGGTCCATCACTGACGGGCCGTAAACCGTCTGGGCGAGCTGGACTTCCTCGGCGATTCCACCGTCGTGCGCGTCGATCGCGCTCGGCGCGACGGTCGACCATTGGAAACTTCCTTCGGGCATCGCGCTCAAGTCGCGGCAAACTTCGGTATATTCGAACGCCCCGCCCGCGCGCGCGGCGCCGGAAACGACGGAGATCGATTCGGCGGCGGCGGGGGAACCCGCGGCCTGGGTCGCGGTGCCCACGGCGTCGAACGACGTGAGTTGGTAGGAACCGATCGCCATCGCGATATCGGAGAAACGGTCGATCTTCTTATAGCCGAGCTGAATCGGATCGTGGCACTGCCCGGGGCGCGTGTCCGAAGGGGTGCTCTGGACGGCGACGCCGGCCTGCTGCTGCTGCTGGGCCTGGGTGATCGGCATCGCGGTCCGCTCTACGGATTTTCCGCAACCACTGAAAGCCAAGGAAATCGCGGACAAAAGGACGAATTGGGAACGCATGGGGTCTCTCCATTTAAAGTTTACGCACTGCGTTATAACTAAAGCGCACTGCGTTGGCAAGCCTAAATCGGCCTTAAAATATACAAATCAATTCGAGATGCCTTTGACCCCGAGTGCGGTCAGGTGCCGCTGGACGAGGGCGAGCTGCTCGCTGATATAGCGGCTATAGTAGGGCTCGAAGTCCTTATAACCGCGCTGGCTATAGACACCCAGGCTCTCGAGATCCCATTTGATCGCGCTCCCGACGGACCATTCCGCGTTCACGATATTCGATTGCCGAAGGTAGTTCTTCTCCCAGTAGAGAAGATTCGGAACGATCTCGGAGTCGGCGGGCGTCGTGAACGCTTCGCGGTCGAGGGAAACGTCGTCGAACTTCGAGACCATCCAGACCGCCTTCGAGCTGAGCGCGAAGATCGCGTTGTCCGCGAAGGCCGAGTATTTTTTGGCGAGCACGCCGACTTGGGTCGGCATGAACGGAAGATTCGATTCGATACTCGCACGGTCTCCCCCGCGACGATAGACGTCCCACGGAAGAACCGAGCGCTCGATCCCGTTATTGATGAGGGTGTAAACACCGTTGCGCGGAAGCGCGATGTGGAAGATCTGCTTCAAGCTCGAAAGGTTCTTGGGAATCGCGTCCCGGAGGCCCGCGGCCTCGAGAAGCGCACTCGCGAGGTGGGCGCAATTATTTTTCAGTCCGTCCCAGTCGTAGGTATGGCCGCCTTCATAATAATACTGATTGATGTCGTTCACGCGTTTCGCCATGGCGGGAAGCGCTTCCTTTCGAATCGGAAGGCGGACGCATTCGAGGTTCCGGCCGAAACGAGT
>JAYVXM010000327.1:0-1655 GCA_043785205.1 Bdellovibrionales bacterium | reverse complement strand
TCGACCAGGTGGTCGATCTCGACGATGTAAGGGGACGCGCCGAGGAAAAGCTCGGCGCGTTCTTCCGCGCGGGCGATTAGTCTTCCTTACCGATTACCCGGCAACCTTTGCCGAGCCCTTTTTTTCCTCTCGATGATCCGACCTCCCCGACCGAAAAGCAGATTGAAGGCGGAGGTTCTATGCCGTTCAAGTCTCTGAAAACTCAAATCACCGTGTCCACCCTCGCCGGCGCGCTTACGCTGACGGGCTGTCAGTTCGGAAACAAAAATACGACGGAGCTGAAGGGCTACGACACGATCTCGGGCTATTACTCGAGCCTGCCCCAATCGATTTCATTTCACGCTCAAATCGGCGCCGGACCCGCACGCGACCAGAACGGGCTCGTGAACCAGATGCCTGATTTCATGAAGTCGGTCATGGCGAATCCGACCATGCTTTATTATGACGACCCCCTGAACGGCATCGGCTCGCTCCGCTCGCATTCGAACACCGGCCTCGGTATTCCGACGAAGATTTCCGATCGCCTCAGTACTTTCGGGGTGTCGACGTCGGCCTCCGCGATCGTGGCGGGCTGCAAGTTCCTCGAGGAGACCGTCCATACCGGAAGCTTCTCCCAGTCGTCGACGACCTCGGTTATCGCGGGCCTGACCGTACGCGGAAATATCGCGATCGACTATTCGATCACCTACTCCTTCGTCGGCCAGGACGTCGATTGCAACCCGCTGCGCGCGTCGATGAAATCGTGCTACACCGACAACGCCGGTTGCAGCACCGATCCGAACAGCATTTTCTACCGACCCTTCGTCACTCAGGTCTTCGCCCCGCTCATCAACGCGGGCGTAATGACGGACACCGAAATTCCTTCGGCCGTATCCGTGACCTACCACGCGATCTATCAGTAGGGCGTAGCGCGACGTAACGTTTTAAGGTTTGGGCGGCTTCCGGTCCGTGCCGTAAACGGTCGAGGTCGCGAACTGCCCGTCGCCGGTACCGTTCAGCCAGACCATCTTGCGTTGATCGTCGCCGTTCCGCGGGCTGAACTGGACTTGAACCGTGCAGCTTCCGTAAGGCTGGAGCATGAAGCAACCCGAGAAGCAGCTGAACACGGACGAGTCGCCGTTACAGTTCACGTTGAAGAACCGGACCGGTTGGGCCGAGTTGTTCATGAACGTGACCGACATCATTCCGCTCCGGCCGGGGGTGAGCGAACCGAAGTCGAAGTACGATGGCATCGCCGACACGAAGGCGAGCGCCATCGAGGGAAGGACGCTGGCCGCGAGCACCGAAAAAAGTCCGAGGAGACGAATCTGTTTCTTCATGGCCTTATCCTTTCCTGTTTTTTCGCGAAGGGCAATCCCCCGCTGCCCCTGGCAATACGCCGGGCCACCGTGTTAACCTTACTCCCATATGCGCACCGTAAATCAGATCGTCTTCGCTTCCACGAATCCGCACAAATTCCTCGAAATGAAGGCCCTCCTCGCGAACGTCCCCGGAGTCGAGCTTCTCGAAGCGGCCGGACTCCTCCGGAACGCGGACAAGATCGGCGCTGTCGAAACTCATGAAAACTACCTAGATAACGCGGCCGCGAAAGCGCGGCTCGTGAATCAGGGATGCCATTACCCGGCGCTCGCCGACGACTCCGGCCTCGAGGTCGA
>JAYVXM010000326.1:0-5673 GCA_043785205.1 Bdellovibrionales bacterium | reverse complement strand
CGCCGCCGATCACGATCAAATGACCTGGAACTTTATTTAATTCGAGGGCCTCCGTCGAGGAGACGATCTTCTTTCCGTCGAATTTTAGGAATGGGAGCTCCGCGGGTTCCGAACCGGTCGCGAGAAGGACGCGCGGCCCGCGGATCTTCGTCGTGCCGGTGTCGCCGATCACTTCGACCGTGAAATCGCTTCCGTCCCGACCGGCGAGCTTTCCGTGACCGAGAACGTACGCGATCCCGTGCTTCTTGAAGAGCCCGGCGATTCCATTCGTCAGCTGGCGAACGACGGTATCCTTCCGCTTCAGCATCGCCTCGAGGTCGAGCTTGATGTCGGACATGAGAATGCCGTGCTTCGCGAACTTCGTCTTCGCCTGGTGGAAGTGTTCGCTCGATTCGAGGAGCGCCTTCGAGGGGATGCAACCGACGTTTAGGCAGGTTCCGCCGAGCGTCTTCCGTTTTTCGATGCACGCGGTTTTAAAGCCGAGCTGGGCGGCGCGAATCGCGGCGGTGTAACCGGCGGGTCCGCCGCCGATGATGATCAAGTCGTAGTCGGCCATAATGACTTCCTTAACTTAAACGGAGAAGCCGAGTTTTTCCGGATTCTCGAGATGATCCTTGAGGGCCACGAGCCAAGTCACGGCGCCCTTTCCGTCGATCATGCGGTGGTCGTAGGAAAGCGCGACGTACATCATCGGGCGGATCTCGACCTTGCCGTTTACCGCGATCGGGCGATCCATGATTTTATGCATGCCGAGAATCCCCGACTGGGGCGGATTCAGGATCGGCGTCGACATCAGCGAACCGTAGGTGCCGCCGTTCGAGATCGTGAACGTCCCGCCGGTGAGGTCCGCCATCGTAAGTTTCCCGTCGCGACCCTTCACCGCGAATTCCGCGATTTTCTTCTCGAACTCGGCGAAGGAGAGCTGGTCGGCGCCGCGAATGACCGGCACGACGAGTCCGCGATCGGTGCCGACGGCGATCCCGATGTCGAAGTAGTCGTGGTAGACCATGTCTTTTCCGTCGATCGAACCGTTCACTTCCGGAATCATCTTCAGCGCCGCGATCGACGCTTTCGCAAAGAAAGACATGAACGAAAGGTTCACGCCGTGCTTCGCCTTGAAGGCATCCTTCGATTCAGAGCGAAGTTTCATCACCGCGGACATATCGACTTCGTTGAAAGTCGTGAGGATCGCGGCGGTGTGCTGGGCCTGGACGAGGCGTTCGGCGATTTTCGAACGAAGCATCGTCATCGGGACGCGGCGATCGCCGGGCTTATCGGCGACGGTCGGCGCCTTCACGGGAGAAGGAGGCGGCGGAGCGTAGGCGGGGGCGCCCGCGCTCGTCGCGCCAGCAGCGGTCGGCGATCCCGACGCTCCGAGGACGTCGCCCTTCGTGACTCGCCCGTCTTTCCCGGTGCCATGCACGGTTGCCGGATTCACACCGGTGGACGCGGCGGCCCGCCGAACCGAAGGCGAGAGAGAAGGAAGCGCGGTGCGGTTGATTTCCGGCTCGGGAGCGGCTGATGACCCGGCGGCCATCGAGGGCGGGGGCGGCATCGCGAAGCTCGGAGGACCCGGCGGCGCCATCGTCGGCGGCGCGGAAGGGGGTCCGGAGCGGGGAGCGCCCATCGGCGGCATCGGCGGAGGGGCAACCGGGATCGGCGGCATGGCGAAAGCGGGAGCGCCGGGCGGCAGCGGAGGCGGGGCCTTCGACGGCGCGCCCGATGGCATCGACGGTGGAGCGCCGGGCAGCGGCGGCGGAGCCATCGAAGACGATGGACCCGCGACAGCAGCGACGGAATCGTCGATGACGGCCACGATTTCACCGATCGGGATTCGCTCGCCGGCTTGACGAAGAATCTGGAGCGTCCCGGCCTGTTCGGCGACGACTTCGACGGTCGCTTTATCGGTTTCGATTTCGAGGAGAAGATCGCCCGGCTTCACCGCCGAGCCGTTCGGCTTCGCCCATTTCAAAATGCTGACTTCGGTGATCGATTCTCCGACGCTCGGAGCGACGACGTTGTTTTTCATAGGGCGTCCTTTCTCAGTTTCGATTGCTTATCTTTTTCAATTCGGAGGGAAAGCCTTCTCGAGGAACGCCTTCAATTCGATCTCGTGCAACTTAGCCGAGCCGACCGCAGGCGAGGCGCCAATTTCTCGGCCGACGTAACGGATCCCGCGATTTCCGACGAGATTCCCGAAATCCGAAAGTCCGCCCGACCACATGCCGTGGACGAAGGTCCACGCGCCCATGTTCCGTGGCTCTTCCTGGACCCAGGTGAAATCCGCGTTCGGATAACGACTCAGAATTTGCGATAGCTTCCAAGCCGGGAACGGATGGATCTGCTCGAGCCGAACGAGCGCGATGTCCTCACGTTTCAGCTCGGCCCGCTTCGCGAGCAGGTCGTAGTAGACCTTTCCCGCCGAAATCAGGACGTGCTTCACGCCGGCCACTGTCGTCGAGGGCTCCGATTGGGGAAGGGTATGATCGTCGATCGCCTCTTCGAACGCGCCGGTCGCGAGCTCGTCGAGCGTCGAGACCGCGCGCGGATTCCGCAGCAGTGATTTTGGCGACATAATGATCAGCGGCTTCCGGAATTCCCATTTCACCTGCCGACGAAGAGCGTGGAAAATCTGGGCCGGAGTCGTGAGGTTCGCGACGACGATGTTATTCCGTCCGGAGAGTGCGAGGAAGCGCTCGAGGCGCGCGCTCGAGTGCTCGGGACCCTGGCCCTCGTAACCGTGCGGAAGGAGAAGCGTGAGGCCGCTCATCCGCTGCCACTTCGATTCCGAGCTCGAAATGAACTGATCGATGATGACCTGGGCGCCGTTCGCGAAGTCCCCGAACTGGGCTTCCCAGATCACGAGCGTATTCGGCGCCGCGAGGGAATACCCGTGCTCAAAGCCAAGAACGCCGGTTTCGGAGAGGTGCGAGTTATGCACCATGAACGGGGCTTGATCGGACGCGAGGTGATTCAGCAAGCAAAGTTTCGCGCCGTTCTCGACGTCGTTGAAGACCGAGTGCCGGTGGGTGAAGGTGCCGCGCTCGGCGTCCTGGCCGGAAAGCCGGACGGGATGACCTTCGACCACGAGTGAACCGTAGGCGAGCGACTCGGCGTTCCCCCAGTCGAGGCCCTTTCCTTCGGTGACCGCCTTCAGGCGCGCCTCGACGAAGCGGCCGAGTTTTGGGTGGAGATGGAAATCCGCGGGAACTGTGTTGAGTTTTTTCGAAATTTCGCGAAGAAGAGTGGCATCGACCGAAGTCTTCACCGGGGCGAAGAGGTCTTCCTCGGTCGGAACCTTGAAGCCTTTCCATTCGCCGCCGAAAACCGAAACGTACGGCATCGGTTTTTCCGCGCGCGTCTTCGTCTGGGCTTCGGTGAGCTTCGCCAGGATCCCGTCGACGACGGCTTGAGCGCCCGCTTCCGTTTGAACCCCGGCGCCGGCGAGGCGTTTGCCGTAGATTTCGCGGGTCGAAGGGTGGGTCTTGATCTTCGCGTACATCACCGGCTGGGTGAACGTCGGCTCGTCGCCTTCGTTGTGCCCGTGTTTCCGGTAGCAGATCAGGTCAATGAAGACGTCCTTATGGAACTTCTGGCGGTATTCGGTGGCGAGGCGGGCAACGTGCCAAACCGCCTCCGGGTCGTCGCCGTTCACGTGGAAGATCGGCGTTTCGAGCATCATCGCGAGATCGGTCGAATACCGGGTCGAGCGCGCGTCGTGCGCAGAAGTCGTGAAACCGACCTGGTTGTTGATCACGATGTGAAGCGTACCGCCGGTCGCGTAGCCATCGAGCTCGGAAAGATTCAGGACTTCGTAGCAGACGCCTTGGCCCGCGAGGGCGGCGTCGCCGTGGATGACGATCGGCATGACGAGCGTCCGGTCGGCGTCGTTCCGCATCTGCTGCTTCGCGCGCGCGACGCCTTCGATAATCGCGCCGACGAATTCGAGGTGGGACGGGTTGTTCGCGAGCGAAAGGTGCACGGGCTTTCCGTGCCGGGTCGTCACTTCGGTCGAATAGCCCTTGTGGTATTTCACGTCGCCTTCGCCGTGCGAATAATCGGACGGATAGTTCCCCTCGAACTCGGTGAAGATATACTCGGCCTTTTTTCCGAAGATATTCGTGAGCACGTTCAAGCGGCCCCGGTGGGCCATGCCCATCACGACTTCTTGCGCGCCGAGGTTCGCGGCGGTTTCGATCATGCAGTCGATCATCGGAATCACGCTCTCGCCGCCCTCGACGGAGAAGCGTTTTTGAGCGACGTAGCGGGTGTGGAGAAAGCGTTCGAAGGTTTCGGCGTCGGCGAGCCGGCGAAAAATCAGTTTTCGAGTCTCGGGGTCGAGCGCGGTCTTGTTCCGCGAGGTTTCCATCTGCGACTGGATCCAGTCGCGTTCTTCCGGATTATGGATGTGAATGAATTCCACGCCGATGGTTGAGCAATAGGTCTCACGAAGGACCGCGACGATATCGCGGAGTTTGGCGGTGCCGAGGCCGAGGAGCTTTCCGGCGTTGAAGGATTTTTCGAGGTCGTTCGCGGTGAGCCCGAAGCGGGAGAGTTCGAGGAAGGCGTGGGAAGTCGCCGGCGGGTCGAGCGGATTGATGTCCGCGATGTTCACGCCGCTCTCGCGGTAGGCCTGGATCAATTTGGCGACTTTCCCCTCACCCTCGAGCTGCTCGATCGAAAGGGTCGAGAGTCCCGGCGCGGATCCGGCGGTCGCGCCGGTCCCGCCGCTCGGCCGACCATAGTTTTCCGCCCCGAATTCGACCCCCTCGAAGAACGAGCGCCACGATTCTTCGACCGAATCGGGATTCGCGAGGTACCGGGCGTACACTTCATCGATGTACTCGGCGTTCACGCTCTTCAGATAACTGAAACGGGTGATGGAGGGGGTCGAAGAAGAAGGTTTTTCCAAGGCGAGCGGCTCCCGTGAGGACGGCTTTTTCAAATCGATTTAAGGCGAGGATGCTCCTCGATTCTAGCTCGATTGGGCCGATTTTCGGGGGAAATTCACCGGAGCGCTTCGCATAAAACGCGCCTTCCGGGCGCGACGAGTCGGCGCGAGATCAACGATTTCACCGACTGCGCGTAGCGTCCAGGTTTGAAGCCACGGGCCCTCTCTTTTGCGCTGTTCACGGGCAGAAAAACGCGACCCCAAGGCGTCGGCACGGGTGCGCTGATGCGCGCGGAACGGATCGATCACGAGGACACTGCACGCTTCGGAGGTGGGGTAAGCAGTTCATGCGGTGCGGCGTAAACCGAGGAATTTTTGTTTGGAAAAGAGCGACGAGTAACACTTACACACTCACGCATTGCAGCATATTTCGGGCCTTTTTGCGAATGCGGAAGGCGAGCTGACGTTAATCGACTGCCCACGAAAAAAATGAGGAAAGCCGTTAAGTTCACTGGACCATTTCCGACAGGTAATTTGCCAACGATACTTGACCGTAAAAGTTTGGTTTAACCGAAGGTGGACTCTATGAAGATGATGAACCCTAAAATTTCGATGCTCGCCACCCTCGTGGTTTCCGCCCTGGCCCTAAACGGCTGCGGCTCCGGAACCCAGATCGTGAAGTCGCTGAGCTTTTCGGCCGCCCAGGATAACGGCCACCTCCTCGCCGGATTCGACGCGAAGGTCACCCTCGGTCTGGGATCTCTTCCGGACGCGAAGCTTCC
>JAYVXM010000325.1:0-17276 GCA_043785205.1 Bdellovibrionales bacterium | reverse complement strand
AAAAACGGCGCCCGGGAAACCCGGGCGCCGTTCTCGTTTTAGATTCGGACTCCGCTTATTCTTCGATCGTACCGTTATCGATCGTGGCCGTATTGTAGAACGGACAGCCCGGAGCGAACGAGGTCGAGATTCTCACGACCGGATGTTGTTTCGCATCGAGAGCCACGCCGGCGGCGGTGTAGTTCGTCGAACCGGAAGTACCGTCGAGCGGAAAGGTCGCCGACTTAAGCGCCTTCGTCTTCTTGCCGCTCCAAGCGGAACCGGAACGTCCGGAGATCACGACGCTCGCGGACAGCTTGCAGCTGTTCGCGAATTCCGGAACCCCCATCATGGCGTTCAGGCCGGAGTTCCGGACGGTGATTTGTACGGAGTTCCCGTTACCGACCGCGGTCGAACCCGGGATTTCCATGAGATAGCCCGGGTTCACGGCCACGCGATCGCCTTTGTACGTGACGATGGCTTTCCGGCCGTCGCTTAGATCGGCGGTCAGAGCATCGTAGTTCGTCGTGACGGCGTAGTGGTTAAAGTCGCTCGTCGCCGTTCCGGTGACTTCACGTCCGTTCCAAGAAACCGTGTAGCTGTCGCACTCGCCCGGGAGAAGCTTCGAACCTCGGATGCGGGTTTCGACGGTCACCACGAGATCGGCGATGAACGCGCGTTCTTCGTAAGTCTTGTCCTCGGTGCGAACGACCGTACATCCGGTGGAGCCCATGTAACCGAGATTCTTCATGTTCACTTCTTTATACCGATAAAGGACGCCATTCGTCCAAGCCGGGTTAAGGCCATTCTTCGTCTGGAGCTCCTTCGCGGCGCTCGTGATCAGATCGGAGAAGGCGGTCCAGCTGCGAGGCTTCCCGGCTTGGAAATAAGGAACGAGCAAAGGTCCGGTGACTTCGCCGACGCCCTTGATCGACTTATGAAGCATGTCCGCTTTGTCGCCAGGCGTATCGTAAAAGCCATGCCAGTCGCCGCCCTTACCGTTGCCTTCCGTCGTTTCGCAGTCGTAGACCGGAGTCGATACCGTGAAGCGGGTTACGGCTTCCTGGCGAGACGTGAGGCGAATTTGATTCGGCGGTACGCCGACCTTAGCTTCGGGAGCATGGCCGCAAACTTTCTCGAGATCACGGGTATCCGTCGTATATTCGACCGTCGCGTCTTGGGCGACCCGGCGATTGGCGGTGAAATCCGTGGTTTGGTTAGCGATCGGATGATTTTCGGACGTCGCGCAGGCGACTAGGCCGAAACCGAGTCCGATGATTGAAACGACTGATAGGCTCTTCTTCATTCTCTCTCCTTGAGGGGCTGATCTTCGCGCCGATCCAACAACGCGATTCGTTTTAGCTCCGGAAGCGGTTCCGGATTAAAAAATTTTCCTTTCTTAGGGTATCAACGTCTCTTGGGGTCACCATATAAAAAATGCTATCTTCCCGAAATTCCCGCGTCCTCCGGGTTCGACGGTATTTTGACGGATAAAACCCAACCGAAACGAGCACCCATGTTTCCCCCTCCTTCTCTACCGCGTCTCAAACTTCAGGCGAAGCGCACGGTGAAACTCCTTCACCTTAGGCAAGAGCGCCTCGTATTAGCGGAAAGCTGTTCGGGTGGCGCGCTGGCGGCGCTCCTGACCGAAGTTCCGGACGTCTCGAAAGCGTTTTGCGGATCGCAAGTCGTGTATCGCGAACGCTCGAAACGAGCGTGGCTCGGCGTAAGCGCCGCGGATCTAAAGCGCCACTCGGCGGTAAGCCGGGAAGTATCGGAAGCGATGGTGCGCGGAATCCTTCGGCGAACGCCGGAGGCGACGATCGCGGGGGCCATTACGGGCTATCTCGGCCCTTCGGGAAATGACGTCGGCCTCGTTTTTCTCTCGGTCATTCGGCGGGGCGAACGCACGCCGACGACTTTGAAAATCCGGATCGGAGCCGTCGCCGGGTCGCCGGAACGCGCGCGCGCCGCGCGCCGGGCGATCCTGGTCGGAAAATTTTTCGAAGTTTTGATCGCGCTCCTAAACTCGCACCCGAGAACCGGGAATCGCGCACGACTTTTTACAGTGCGTTAACCTGCATCCTGATTTTTTCTCGATTTACGGGTGATTGCGTCAAAAAAGCACTGCATCATGTCTTTGTTTTTATTAGTTTTTTAGTCTACTTGCGCCGAACCTACGCAAATGACTTTCCTCCGACTGGGCGACCTGATTTTCGGTACGCCTCTCGCTTTATCGCTGCGATACTCGCTTCATAACGAATCCTTTCCTGAAGCAAGAAAAGTGAAGTCCGAGACAGATAACGAAGCGGTCTCGAGATTTGAAGAGCGGAAGGAAGGACTCCCCGGCTGGAGTTGTGGTCACGGATCCTTTCGAGCTCATTCATAAGCGGAACGAAAATGCAGGAGAGGGAACCTGAAAAGGAAGCTAGACCATGTCGAATACTGATAATGCCGTTGTCCGCAATACCGATACCGCCCAGAAAAACAAAGCCCTCGAACTCGCGGTCCAAGCGATCGAAAAGCAATTCGGAAAAGGCTCGATCATGCGTCTCGGCGAAGGCGAAAGCCTCGCGCAAGACGTTCCGGTCGTTCCGACGGGATGCCTGAGCCTCGACCTCGCGCTCGGGATCGGCGGTTATCCGCGCGGACGCGTGATGGAAATTTATGGACCGGAATCTTCCGGTAAGACGACGCTGACGTTGCACGCGATCGCGGAATGTCAGCGCCAGGGCGGCACCGCCGCCTTCGTGGACGCCGAGCACGCGCTCGACGTGAACTACGCGCGGAAGCTCGGCGTGAAGACCGACGACCTTCTAATCTCCCAGCCGGATACCGGCGAGCAAGCGCTGGAAATCTGCGACATGCTCGTCCGTTCGGGCTCGGTCGACCTCCTCATCATCGACTCCGTCGCGGCGCTCGTGCCGCGCGCGGAAATCGAAGGCGAGATGGGCGACGCGCACATGGGGCTCCAGGCTCGCCTGATGTCCCAAGCGCTCCGGAAACTCACCGGAACGATTAACCGCTCGAAGACGCTCGTGATCTTCATTAACCAAATCCGGATGAAGATCGGCGTGATGTTCGGAAATCCGGAAACGACGACGGGTGGGAACGCGCTGAAGTTCTACTCGTCGCTCCGTCTCGACATCCGCCGGATCGGCGCGATCAAGGACGGCGAAAACGTGATCGGGAACCGCACGCGGGTGAAGGTCGTGAAGAACAAGCTCGCTCCGCCGTTCAAGGAAGTCGAATTCGACATCCTCTACGGCGAAGGGATCTCGAAAGAGGGAGACCTTCTCGATCTCGCTTCTTCGCTGAACGTGATCGAAAAGTCCGGAACCTGGTACTCCTATAAGGACGAACGGATCGGCCAAGGCCGCGACTCTGCCCGGGGCTTCCTGAAGGAACGTCCGGAGATGGTCGCGGAAATCCGCCGCCTCGTGCTCGAGAAGGCCGGCATCGGCGCGAAGCCGAAGGCTGCCGAAAGTGCTGCTATGGCGACCCCTACGACGACGCTGAAGGCGGGAGCCGGCGCCACGGCGGCCGGTCCGGCGACGACCTCCGATCTCGCGGCGGCCAAGGCGAAAGCCATGGCGGCGGCTTCGAAGGCCGCGCACGCGACGTCGAAGAAATAAAGTCCGTAACTCCGCGTCGCGGTCCAGTACTGCGCGGAAAGCGATTAAAACCCCGGCCGTCGATTCGACGGTCGGGGTTTTCCTTTTTGGCCGGTAATTCGGATATGCTCAGTGCCCGAGTCTATGAACCGAAAGTCGATCGCCGATCCCATCCTTCAGTACCTCTTTACCGAACTGACCGATCGGCACGGCTGTCACACCGTCATTCTGTACGGTTCGCGCGCTCGCCGCGACTTCTCCGACGAGAGTGACTACGACGTGGTGGGATTTCGGACGGCCGGCGAAGAACTCCGAATCGGTGAGACATTCGAAGGTCGAAACCTCAAATTTTGGCCGAATATATTTTGAAAACCACTCCGGAGACCATCCTATGACCGAACCGACTACCGCCTCGAAAGACTACGTCCTCGGAGTGACCCGGGAGGAATACGATCGTCTCGGGCTCCAGCATTCGCTCTGGGCCTCACGCACGATCCATCTCTGGGAGCGCGCGGGACTGCCGCGCGATTCCGCGAAGGGCGTGAACGTACTCGACTGCGGATGCGGTCCGGGCTTCACGACGTTCGAGCTCGCGAACTACCTCGGCCGGAAATCGCGCGTCGTCGGGATCGACCTCGCCGAAAAATACCTGAATGCCCTTCGTGCGCGCGCGGCCGCCGAAATTTCTCGCGGGGAGAAATCTCGGCTCGCGAAAATCGAGACGAAGAACGCCGCGATCGATTCGTTCGACCTTCCCGAGAAGAATTTCGACGCCGCCTATGCGCGCTGGATTTTCATCTTTTTGAAGGACCCCGAAACCGCGATTCGGAACATCGGGCGTCACCTACGGCCCGGCGGACTTTTCATGCTTCAGGAATACGTCGACTACCGGACGATGGCGCTCCACCCGAGTCCGCCCGTTTTCCGAAAGCTGGTCGACGCGATCGTCGCGAGCTGGGCCGCGCATGGCGGAGACGCGAGCGTCGCCGGGCGCCTACCGCTTCTCCTCGAAAAATGCGGCTTCGAGATCGTCGGGCTAAAACCCCAGACGCGGGTCGGACGTCCGCACCAGAAAGTCTGGCAATGGCCCGATTCCTTCTTCAAAATTTACATTCCGATCCTCGCCCAGGGCGGTTTTCTCACCGAGACTGAAGCCGCGGAATGCCTTCGGGCCTGGGCGGACGCGTCCGAGATGGAAAACGCGTTTTACGTCGGACCGATGGTGCTCGACATTATCGCGCGGAAGATTTGAAAGTCCGAGGAGGGACCTCCGGTACGCAAGCCTGGGATCCGGGATGGAGTTGCCCGAACCTCGGCGCAAAGGCGCGGGGCTTTGGCGCAAAGATGCCCCGGTTTCGGCGCCAAGACGCCTGGATTTCGGGATGAAGATTCACCGCTTTCGCCTTCCACACACCCCTGACGCGCCGTCCCCTTCCCAACAAAGGTTCCATCTTGCAACTATGCAATATTACTAATTTTTTCCAGAAAGATCCAGACTTAGAGAGTAATTGACGCAGTGCATCTAAAATGGTAAATCTCGACGGTTCCTCAAGGACCCCCGGAGTCTACTATGCGCCGCCTTTCCGCTTCGATTTTCTCCCCGCTCCTGATCGCCGCGTTCATTCTGAACCCGCTCGCGGGCACGCTCGCCGTCGGCGCGGACCGCACTCCGCTCACCTTCACCGAACTCGTCCGGAACACGAAGGAAACCGACTCGATCCTGCTTCGGTCCGAAGACCTCGCCGAAGGCGAAAACTATTACCCGGCCGACAACGCGAAAATCCAGGGCGCGCTCGCCGACGCGTTCGCCGCCGTCGCGGCGTCGATGGTTCCGAAGCCGGACGCGCTTCCGACGGAAGCCTGCGAACCCCTTCTCCTCTCCCGCTTCCAAACCGAAGTCGCCGCCCGCGGCCTTCCCGCCGATCCGACCGCCCTGCGATTCGCGGTTCTCCTTCTTCGCCAGAAAAACCTGATCGACGATATTACCCTCATGCCGATGCTCGCCGCCTACCCCGCCTGGGCCGCCGTCGGCTACTCAGAGAAGGACTGGGTCCGCAAGGATCCGCAGGGCCGGACCGCCATCGTCGGTTGCCCGACCGACCAGTTCCTCGGCATCGTCGGCGCCACCCGGACCGCCAAGGGCCGCAAGATGAAGCGGAAGGACATCACCCGGAAAATCGACGTGGCCGCCACCGAGAAGAACGACCGCGGCGAACCGCGCTACCTGCCCGTCCAGATCACCTGGCTCCGCGCGCTGGAAGACAACGGCTACGATCAAAACACGTCCTTCGCCCTGAACGGAATTCTCCAGCAAGTCGCCGACGCGAAAGATTCCTCGCCGCGCGCGGACCCGAAGGATCGGCCGACGAAAGTCATGTCGAAGCGGAAGAAAAAATCGGGCGGCCTCTCGAACCGCCTCGCCCTCTACGCGAAGTACAACAGCCTCCAGATCAACATGCTCTCCGACGAATTCAAGAAGTTCACCGAACGGATGGACCTTCTCAGCGCCCAGGCCGAAATCGTCATCAAGTATAAGGATGGCCGCCCGGACGAGGTCTATCCGCTCAGCCAGCAGGAACAATACCGGATGGCCGCGAAGATGCTCCATAAGGACGTCGAAGAACTCAAGCTCTCGGGCATCTTCCTCGGGCGCGCGCCGACGTTCGACGACGTCATCGTCGCCGCAGTCGAAAACGGATTTCTTCACGCGTCCGAACTTGACGCCGCGATGGGCGTCGACGAAGTCTGGAATCCGAAAGTTTCCGGATGGACGAAGGTCGTGAACATCGTAAAAAAGTACGGCGCGACGGCGCTCGTCCTCATCCCGAACCCATTCAGCTTCTGGGCTTCGCTGGCGATCACGCTCGCGGAAACCCTCATCACGAAAAAAGTCCAAGGTCCCGGCGAACCGGAAGACCAAGGGATCTCGATCTTTTAAGGACGATATGAAAAAGTACCCCCGACCGCTCTTGAAATCGACGCTCCTCGCTCTGGTGGGCACTTTGACCCTCGCCGGACTCGCCTACGCGGCGGTCTCCGAAAACTACGACGTCGTGACCCGCACGAAAAACGGCGGCATCGAAATCGCTTCGCGTCCGATCGAGGGCATGGTCGCCCGAGACGTTTTCGAAACCGACCATTTCCGCGTTTCCTGGAAGAAAGAGGACGCCGCCCTCACACTCGACCGGATCAATCAGATCGTCGAAGAAGAACATACGACCGAGAAGGACAATCCGCTCTGGAACCAAGAGCGGGACGTCGCCCGAATCCGCCTCCTCGCCGCGAACGCACTTTACCACGCCGAGATCGCCTACCGCTATTTCGCGGAGACGCTCGGTTCTGAGGACGTGAAGAAACTCGAAAAAATCGTGATCCGCCTCGACCTCACGAACAAATATAGCCAATTCGAGCGCTTCGCGAACGACAACTACCAGCCCCAGTTCAATAACGCCCTCTCGATCGAAGGCGGAACTCCGCTCAAGCCGCGGCCCGGCGTCGGCCCCTGGACCCGCGAAATCTGGTTCCGCCCGGAAAAGAAAATCCCAATCGGGGAAATCCTCGCTCAACTACCGGAAGATCCGACGAGCGCGCAAATTCGCGCCGCCCGCGAGCAGCTCTACCCGATGCAAATCGACCTCGCGATCCGGAACACCCTCTACGCCGTTTTTCAGTCGAGACTCGATACCGGCGGATACCTCGATTCGGTTACCCGGCAGGCGGGCACCTTTCTCCTCATGGAAGGCGCGTTCGAAGTCTTGAAGGTCGTGAATCGGATCATCATCCCGCAGAAATTCTATCTCGATACGGCGATGGTTCCGGAAATCATCTACCACGAGTTCTCGCACATCGCGATGTCGGACTATATGCATCCCGACCTCTCGACGCCGGTGAACGAAGGGATGGCCGACTTTTTCGCCGCGAACATCGCCGGCAGTCCGAAACTGGCAAAAAAAATCCGTGAATTCTCAACGTCGGTCGGGAAAAACGGGAAGAAACGCCAATTCTTCAATATGGAATACGAAACGCTCGCGAAGGCCCAATCGGACTTCGCGCTCGGGATCCTCTGGGGACTCCGCGACGTGATCGGCGAAAAGCCGGCGGTCAATCTCGTCTTCGGGGCTCGGAAGTTTCTCACGACTCGCGACTCCGATATCCGGACGGGACTCGTGAACGCGATCTTCCAATCCTGCGCGACGGCGTGCGAGTCGCCACTCCGGGACCGGATGATGATTCACCAGTACCTTCAGAACCGCGGTCTCTGATTTTCGAGTCCGAAAAAGAAAACCCCCGAAACCCTTTCGGGATTCGGGGGTTTCTCGAGAACTTCGTGCAGACGACCGCTTAGTAGCAGTACGTGTTGCAGTAGTAGTTGCCCCAGTCGTCGTAGTAGCAATCGTCGTAGCAGTTCGAGTTGTAGTACGTTCCGGTGGTGTTCACCGTGAGGTTACCGGTAAGGGCGGCAACCAAGACGATCACGAGCACGATCCCGATGACGAGGCCGACGGTCGCTTCAGACGACCAGCTCGTGCCGAGTTTCTGGGACTTGTTCGCGTAGTCGACGACGAGTTTGCGAACTTGGTTTTGGTTGAGGTTGTTGGCCTTCGCGTACTTCGCGAGGCTTTCGATATCCTTCGACGTTTGGGCATCGAACGCCTTTGCGCTGAGGGAGTTGAAAATCTCTTGATCCGTCACGCCTTGCTTCTTGAGCTGGTCGAGTTCGGCAGCGAATTCGCCCATGATTTTCTTTTGGGCGCCGAGATCTTTTTGATTCCATTCGACCGTCAGGCGGTACTGAAGGTTGTTAATGGCGGAATCAAGGGACGTTTCTTGAGCTTGAACTTGGACCATCGGGAAGATGGTGGCCATCGTGAGGGCGAGGAGCCCGGTCGCGAACTTTTTCATGAGTACTTACCTCTTCAAAGTTAATGGAAACCGAAAGAAGAACGGTTTCCGTGTTGGGACGTTGGGTAACGTTGCACATCGGACCGAGCAACGAGTAGGCCAACCCGCCGGAATTTTGACGGAAAATAAAATCCCGCGCGATCAAAGACTTCACGCAACGCGTCACATTGCGCGGAGCGTTGTTAAGTGGGAATTTATGCCGCATGGGATCGATTCGCCCCACTTTCGGTGACGCGAGTGGGTACTTCGAAGAGTCCGATCGTCCGAATTCCACTTCCGTTTTTATAAGAATGACGCACGCCCGTGGTGGTTTTTGCGTTAAAATAAGATTTAACATACTGAAATAATAGGATTTTAATAATTAATAAGAAAACTTAAATATTACTCTTGCGCTTTTAACGCGATGTGGCATACTCATCTTATCTGGTTCTCCAAAGTGGAACGTTGGATGAAATGGGAACCCAAAATAACCCTAAGACGTTTGTCGATACGCCGACAAACCGATTCATCCGACGCCGCAGCTGGAAACCGGGAAAAACGCCTGAATCCATCTCCGCTCGTTATTAGCCTGGCGACGGAGAACGATGCAGGAAGGTCCCCTGAAACCTTCGTGCATTACGTGTGTCTCAAAAAGAAATCGGCCGGTCTGCAGGATGCAGACTGGCCGTTTTTCTTTTCCGCGTCAGCGACTCATCTTCTTCTTCAGGTCGAGATCGACGCCGTAATACTTATAGCCGTCCCGCGTGAAGAACGAGGCCCGGAAGTTCCTCACCCAGGGCTGCACAAGCACGTAGTCGTTTCGGTAGAAGCCGAACGCCCAGGGCACGTCTTCCTGGACGATGTCGTCCATCGCCTTCACGATCGTCGCCCGAGCCGCTCCCGGCTCCATGACCGCCATCTTTTCGTAAAGGGCGTTGTACCGGGGATTATCGTAGAGCGAGGCGTTGATGATCGGGTTCTGCCGTTGGGCGTAGAGCTGCTGGTAGCCGTTCTCGACGTCCGGATAGTCGAGAATCCATCCCCCGTAGGAGAGCTGGAGCTGGCCCTTGTTCTGTTTCTCGAGGAACGCCGGGAACGTATTATAGACGACGTTCAATTTCACGCCGATTTGGGCGAACTCATCCGTGAAGAACTCGCCCATCTGCCGACTGACGCTATCCGCGCCCCGCATGTCGAACGTGATGATCGGTAGATCTTTTCCGCCGGGGTAACCTGCCTTGCGCATGAGTTCTTTCGCGCGCGCGAGATTGTAATCGTATTTGATCACCGAATTCTGCACGCGATCCGCGATTCCGGGCGGAATCACGGTCGTCATCTTCTCTCCGCGATTATTCGTGAAGAGCTCGATCCACTTCGCGCGGTCGATCGCCGAGCCCATCGCCTGGCGAAGCTCTTTGTTCGCGAGCGTTTTATCCTTCATGTTGAAGTTGATGTAATAGAAGCAGGCGCCGGAAATCTTCGTGAGGGTGATGTTCCGTTTCGACATTTCGGGCGTAAGCTTCAGGTCCGGACTGAAGGCCTGGGCGAAGCTGTCCTTCGGGACTTTCGAAAAGTCCGCCTCTCCGTTCAAGAACTTCAGCCAGGCCGGCTGGTTTTCCTTCACGATCGTGAAGCGGATCCGGTCGAGAAACGGCATCGGTTTGCCGGCGTCGAGGCCGGCGCCCTTAGGTAACGGATCGCCGCGAAAATTAGGGTTTCGCTCGATGACCGCTTCGTGGCCGCGATCGTATTGAACGAAGCGAAACGGGCCGGTCCCGATCGGATGATCGTCCATCCGCCCCTTCTCGTCGCCGTATTTCGCGACCGCTTCCGGAGGGACGGGCGCGAGGAACGACATCGTGAGAACGTGCAGGATCTGAGGGTACGGTTTGACGAGCTTGAGCTCGAGGGTCGTATCGTCGATCGCGCGAATGCCTTCGATTTCCTCGCGCGCGAAAACCTCCGCCAGCTTTTCCTTAGAAGTATCGCGAAGCTTCTTTTGGAAAGCGTCGTAACCCTTCAATTTTCCCTCGAAGATCCAGGACCCCTGACCGTCGACACGCGGATTCGCGAGCCGCTTCGCCGCGAAGACGAAATCGCTCGCGCGAAGAATCCGGCCCTTACCGTCCGGGAAAACGGGGTCGTCCTGATAGCGCACGCCGGTGCGGATCGGAATCCGAAGCGTGAGGTGATCCTTCGAGTAGGTGGGAAGGTCGGCGGCGAGAAGCGGGACGACTCGATACACCTCCGAAGTGATGTCGTACTGGTAGAGCGACTCCATGATGTTCGGAAGGACCTCGAGGCTACCTTCGTCGTAGGCCGCCGCCGGATCGAGCGACTTGAGATCGTCGCCAATGATCCGGTGGAAAACCGCTTTTCCCGCGTCGGGATCGCTTCGAGTGCAGGACGAAAGAGTCGTCATCCCGGTCGCGAACATAAAAAAGACGAGTCCCACCGAATAAAACGATTTTCTTTTGATCACGCCCGAATCAAAGCATCGAAAATATCGCGTTGCAAGAGCGGCCTGAGATCGCGGCGCCCGAATTCGGTCGACTTCCGAAGGCGATATCGAGAACCGGCGAGAAGAAGGATCCGTCAGAACGCCCCGACCATTCTCTACCCGCCCAAATATCGCGGTTGGATCGATTCTTCCCGGACCGAGCCCCGACCCCGGCTCACGCGATAACCCTTCGCCGACGGTCGCGACGAAACGAATTCCACCAGTTTCTCGTTTTCGAAATAGGCCGCGACCCCGTCGTCACAGGCGATCCCGTCCTTCATCCCACCGTTCACCAATCGATGAAACGCCGGGCGTCGCTCCTGATCACTGTCGTAGTGCGGACAATTACTTCCGGGAAGAATTCCGAGACAGGGAAGTCCGCTCAAAGTCCCGGGAATGGAATCGGTCACGCCCTCTTCATACCAACAAAGGGAACCGGCGCTGATTCCGCCCAAGATTTTACCGGCTCGGTAGGCGTCACGAAGGACGAGGTCCAAACCCCAATCCCTCCAAAGCGTCATGAGGTTCCGCGTATTTCCGCCGCCCACGTAGAGAATATCCTGATCGAATACGAAATCGCGGAGCGATCCGAAGTTTCCCCTGAACAAGGAAAGGTGAGTCGCTTCCACGGAATGTTTTTTCATATTCTCGTAGAAGCGGTCGATATATCCCTGTCCGTCTCCGCTCGCCGTCGGAACGAAGCAGACCTTCGGATTCGCTTTTTCCGAAAGAGAGAAGAAAAAACGATCGAGCAGCAGGTTATCCGGCTCTTCCGAAAAACCGCCCCCACCCAGGGTGAAAATTCTGCGTTTCGTTTGGCTCAACATGGTTGGATTCACCCGGTGGAGAGATTTACTTCGCCATCAGCGTGGCCGCCAATTTCAGCGCGTCGACGAGCCCGGACGTCTTCGCGCCGCCAGCCTGGGCGAGATCGGGCTTCCCGCCGCCCTTTCCATCGATGAGCGGCGCAAGCTGCTTCAAAACCTCGTTCGCGTTCCACTTCTTCTGGGCGTCTTTGCCGACCGCCACGATGAGACTCGCTTTTTCGCCGTCGCGCATCCCGAGGACAATCACGCCGTCGGCCGCGCGGTTCTTCAGGCTCTCCGCAAGATCGCGAAGCTTCTTCGCGCCCTGGGAGTCGAGTTCGACCATGCCCGTAATCAGCCTCCCCCCGGGGATCGCCGTCGCGCCCGCGAAAAGCGCGTCCGCTTCGCCGGCCGCGGCCTTCGCGAGGATCGATTCGAGCTGCTTCCGAAGGACGCGTTCGCCGTCCGCCATCCGTTCGAGCTTCGCGGGAACTTCCTCGATCGTTTGGGCCTTGATCGCTTCTTTCACCCCCCCGAGCATGTCGTTTCGCGCGCGGAGAAATTCGTACGCCCCCTTCGATGTGTAGGCGATGAGTCGCCGAACGCCCGCCGCGATCGAAGTTTCCGTCACGATCTTGAAGAGGTGGATTTCCGCGGACTGCTCGACGTGGCAGCCGCCGCAGAGTTCGGTCGAGAAATCGCCGACCGAAACGACGCGCACGGTGTCTCCGTACTTTTCTCCGAACATCGCGATCGCGCCGGCTTTGATCGCCGCTTCTTTCGCCATCGTAACTTTTTTCACGCCGTCGTTTTTCCAGATCTTCTCGTTGATTAGGTTCTCGATCGTCCGAAGATCCGCGGGTTTGAGCGCCTCGAAGTGCGAGAAGTCGAAGCGGAGAAGATCCGGCGTCACGATTGAACCGGCTTGTTTCACGTGTTCGCCGAGGTGCTTTCGGAGCGCCCAATGTAAAAGGTGAGTCGCGGTATGATTCCGCGTCGTGAGCGCGCGGATTTCGCGGTCGGTGTCCTGCCGGACCTTGGCTCCGACCGCGAGCTTTCCGCGAATGATCCGCAGGTGCGCCACGATGAGATCCGGCACGGGCTTCTGAACGTCGATCACTTCGGCCTCGAGGTCGCTCCCGATGCCGACGACCCGGCCCCGATCGCCGACCTGCCCGCCGCTTTCGCCGTAGAACGGCGTCTTCGAAAAGACCGCTTCGACGATCGCCGAGTCGGCGCTATCGGAGGTGAGCGCGAGGCTCGACGCCGCCACTTCGTTCACGAGCTCAATCTTCTGGTCGCCTTGCCGAAGGATCGCGACTACTTCGCCGTCCGCGGTCAGGGAATCGTAACCGACGAACTCCGGAAGCCTCTTCTTCGCTTTCAGATCGGTCGCGAGCTGGAGGTAAACGGCGTCGAGCACTTCCGCGCCGGAACCCTTCCAGGATTTTCGGCTCGCCGTCCGCTGCTTCACCATCGCGGTTTCGAAGCCGGTTTCGTCGACTTTTCCACCGAGCTCTTCCGCCATCGTGCGCGTGAGGTCGAGCGGGAATCCGAACGTGTCGTAGAGCTTGAATGCGTCTTCGCCCGGAAAAGTCCAGCCGCCCGGCGAACCGGCGACGCCGAGCTTGGCGAGGACGTCGTTGAAGAGGAGGATTCCCTTGTCGATCGTCTTGAAGAACTGCTCTTCTTCCGCCGTCACGACGCGCTCGATGAACGCGCGCTGGGTTTGGAGGTTCGGGTACGCATCGCGCATCTGATCGATCACGAAACCGACGGTTTTATGCATGAACTTCGTCTTAAAACCGAGTTTCATGTACCCGTGACGAATCGCACGGCGCATGATCCGGCGAAGGACGTAGCCGCGACCTTCGTTCGAAGGGAGGACGCCGTCCGAGATCAGAAACGCCGCCGCGCGCGAGTGGTCCGCAATCACGCGGAACGAGGCCGCGAGCGGTTCGGAGCGAACGTACTCGATGCCGGCGAGCTTCGAGGTTTCCGCGATGATCGGGAGAAACGCGTCGGTGTCGTAGTTCGTGTCGACCCTCTGGGCGATAGCCGCGATCCGCTCGAGCCCGGCGCCGGTATCGACCGACGGCTTCGGCAGCGGATGCATCACGCCCTTCGCGTCGCGATCGTACTGCATGAAAACGAGATTCCAGAATTCCATGAATCGATCTTCGTTCGCCGCCTGGGACTCCATGAAATCGTCGCGACCGTATTTCGGGCCGCGGTCGAAATAAATCTCGGTGCACGGGCCGCACGGTCCCGTGTCGCCCATCGACCAGAAATTATCCTTCTCGCCGAGACGATAGATCCGGTTCTTCGGTACGCCCTCTTGCTTGTGCCAGAGGTCGGCGGCTTCGTCGTCGGTCTCGAAGACCGTCACGTAGAGCTGATCGGTCGGAAACTGAAGCTCCTTCGTGATGAATTCCCAGGCGAAGTGGATCGCTTCCTTCTTGAAATAATCGCCGAACGAAAAGTTTCCGAGCATCTCGAAGAACGTGTGGTGGCGCGCCGTGAAGCCGACGTTCTCGAGATCGTTATGCTTCCCGCCCGCGCGGACGCATTTCTGGGCGGTGGTCGCGCGCCGGTAGGGGCGAAGATCCTTCCCAAGAAAAACGTCTTTAAACTGAACCATACCGGCCGTCGTGAAAAGGAGCGAAGGGTCGTTCGACGGAACGAGCGACGAGCTCTCGACGATCGTATGCTGGTTTCGTTCGAAGTATTTCAGGAAACGTTCGCGAATCTCGGCGGTTTTCATCCGCCTCATCCTCGCATAAACCCTCGGAATCGTAAAAGAAATCTAGGTCACACGGCGGACTTGAGAACTCGGTTTGACACAAAGCGAGAACTAGGGGAAACCCTCCACCGCACAGCAACGCACGGGGATCCATTTTTGAAAACTTCATTTCAATTTCAAGCAGTTACGTTCGCGATTCTTTTCGGCACGCTCACCGCGTACGGCGCGCCCGTCCCGACTCCGGGACCGCTCGAGCAACAAGTTTTGGATACGTATCGACTCGGCGACACCCTCGACGACTGCGAACGCCTCGCCGATCAGAAAGCGCTCCGGGTGACGCTCGCGCGCGCGCTCGACGCTCATACCCAGGAAATCACCGACTTCCTCCGGCTTTCTGCGCGGACGAATCGCCTTTCGTTTTCGGATCCGTCGCTTTTGATCGGACCCCTCTCGCTCATCGCGCGCGCCGACGCCCCTAAGCCGAGTGGAGAAAAGAAGCCGAAAACGAACGGATGGGTCGCGTACACGAGCGGCTGGACCGATTTCGACCAGGAATATCAAGCGGTCCGCGACCAGCCCGTGAACGCCCGCTGGGTGCGACTCTACGGTCTCGTTCGCGCGACGGTCGCCGACGACTATACCCGCACGGTGATCGGAACCTGGATGGGCGCGAGTCCCGAAGGCGTCGACGAGTCTGCGAATCTCGTTAAAATCGGCCAGGCCTGCCTCACCGATAAAAAATGCGACGACCTCCTGAAATCGGACGCGTTCAAGAACGCGCTGAAACTCACGCCGGACTCCGCAAAGGACTACGCCGATTTTCTCGCCGCGAAGAAAGACGACGCGAAAGCGACCCGCGCCCTGAAAAACCTCGTGAACGAGACGAAGCCGTTCACGACCTATTACGATCCGGTCAAACAGAGCGGCGTCCGCCTCAGTGACGCGAACACGATCGTCATTTCGCTCGACGCCGGCGATTTCCGCAATCACGAGACCGAACTCGGGCTCGCGATCGAGAAATTCTGGAAAGTCGCTTCGAACGTCGTGAAAGTCGAATGGATGACTTCGACGCGCGACGAACCGATCTTCAAGTTTTTCTTCCAGCCGATGCCGAGAAGCGGAAATATGATCGACTATATCCGACGCACGATCACGATCGGTCAGGGCGCGATCGAATCGATTCCGGCCCATGAAATCGGCCGGGCGATGGGGTTCCGGGCGCGAACGTTCTCCGTCTGGCATGCTGACACGTGCAAATACGAAGACCTGAGCAAACCGGACGACCTGATGTCCGACGGCCGATTGGGCTCCGTCACCGCCGCGCATTGGGAAGCCCTGAAAAAGGCGTATGGTCCGACTCCCTAATCCGACGCTGTCCCGATCGACGGAATTTTGACGCCGCTTTTTTAGTGAGCACGCTCATTCTCCGCCGCGCATAACCCGAGAAGTTAGGGTGAACCTGCGCCGCTCATTCCTCATCCTCGCCCTCACTTTCGCGGTTCCCGCGCCCGTTTCCCTCGCGGATATTTCCGGTCACTCGTCCGCGGTCTGCGGGGGCGTGTTGATGACCGTCGATGAGCTCGAGCGGAGCATCGCCGAGGGATTCGCGCCGACCGGATTCGCCCCGCTTTCGTTCGCCGAGCCGAATCTCGAGGCCTTCGCGAAACAACTCGAGGGTTTCGACGAAAAAGCGACAAAGGAAGCCCGCGAGAAGATCGCGGCCTTTCGCGCACGGACCGAATTCCCTGGAGTCCGGACTTCGGCGATCCTCTTCAGCGGGGACGGCGCGACCGCGCTGCTGAAGTCTTCCGTCGGAAACGCGCGCGCGATCGGCGCCCAGGCCGGGAAAAATCCGATTTTCAAGAAATGGCTCATTGGGGCATTCGGCGCGCGCTCCCTCCTTTCCCTCGCGGCGATTCCCCAGCTCCTCGACCAAAGCAGCGATAAATGGTGGTACATCATTCCCGCGGCGCTCATCGCCGTCGAGTTCGGACGTCCGGTCGTCCAGTCCCTGCTCCGAATGCGTAAATCGCCGCTCGAAAAATTCATGATCGAGGAGTTCGCAAAGGTCGGAGTCGCTTCGAAAGCGGAAGGCCTCCATATCCTTTCGATGACCGGAAAAAGCACTACGGACTTCAAAACTCTCGTTACCGTCGAGGAAAACGCGCGCGCGCCGTGGGCCCAGCAGATGGTCTTCAGCGCCCGTCCTTACGGCGCGACCCGGATGAAACGAGTCTTTCGCTGGAAAAACCCGCTCGTTATTCCCCGCCAAACCTCGCATATCGATCTGATCGCGATGCCGTACGGCCCTGACCGCCAACGCCAGATCCTCGTACTGACCGCCGAGGGGATCTGAACTGCGCCAGCGGTTTGACGGCGGATCCGCTTAAGTTTAATCCGCCGCCTTCCGATGTGAAGAAAGAGACACAGGAGCCTCACGCTGAGGCCCGCGAGCTCAAGGATGGATGTATGTTCAAGCGAAACGGATTCGCGATTCTCGGAGTTTTCCTCGCGTCGGTCACGATGTGGGTCCTCACTCCGACCGCCTTGTCCGACGAGACTGCGATCGTCTACAGCGTGTTCAAGGGGATCGATCTCGGAAATCCCAACGACACCGTCCAAAAGGATTACTTCATCAACCTCGGCACGAATCAGGGCATTCACGTCGGCACGGTGCTCGAAGTGGCGCGCAAGTCCCCGAGTTACGATCTCACCACTGAGAAACTCTACAAGGACCTCATTTTCCCGTTCGC
>JAYVXM010000324.1:0-1667 GCA_043785205.1 Bdellovibrionales bacterium | reverse complement strand
CCTGGCCGCGGTGCTGCAACAGCTGGAGCCCCTGAAGGACCCGTAGAGAGGCTTGGGAAGTTCCGAGGACTCCAATCACTCCACACATCGGTAAATCGGTCTTACCGCAAACACCGTCAAAATCGCGCCTAAAATGCGCGAAAAAGTTTGAGGGTTCGGTTAGGAACGGAAGAGCGATTTACTCAGGCGACTCGACGCGGTGGGGCGGCGATGACGCGGACGAATCAGGTCTTCGGAGCGTCGTCTTTTTTTCCGCCGCCGAGGAGGTCGGTGACCTTTTTGAGAATTCCGCCGACGAAACTATCGGACGGGACCGATCGCGATGCTTCCTCGACTTTGAGGCGCGCGGCTTCGAATTTCTGAAGGATCGGAGGGAGCGCCTCGCCGAGGAGAGTCGCGAGCTGGTCGGGCGTCGTCTTGAGTTTTTCGGCGACTTTTTTGATCCGTTCGTCCCCGAGGAGTTTTTTCACCTGCTCCTGGGAGAGCACGAATTTCTTCCCATCCTCGATCCAGGCCTTGGCTTTCTCGGGGATTCCGCGCTTCTTCACTTCCTCGATGAAGTTCGAAACTCCGCCGTACTCGTCGATCATCGCCTTTACGGCTTTCGACTGGCCCTCGATCAAGGTTTTGAACTGATTGAGAAGTTCGCTCATAAGAATCCTCCGAACTTTGATTGAACCCCGGGTTCGCCGTCTTCCGCAAGCAAGTTTTAAACTGGCCCCTCACGGTGCTGAAGCACGCGTGAGCCGTTGATTGTGGTAGGTGACGTAGATTGCGAGGTGATCCCTTAGGCCCTGCCTTGTTTTCGTCGTGCACCACGTTCTGCGAAAGAGCCGATTCATGTTCGCACGCAGCATCGCGCAGGTGTGATTGAGCGAAAAGAGCGGGTCGAATCCGATCTTTTTCAGCTCACCCTGGCCCGCGACGCACCCCCGCCTTCCTTTCACCGTTTCATGGGTCGCGCGCGGGTGATGGCGAAGGAGAAAGCGTGGGTAGTGCGGATTTTGGTCGGAACGCCAATGGGCGTCGGGTCGAGTGTAGGCTTTTAGATCCCGCATCATCCGGTTCCATCCCTTCCTGCGTCGGTCGGGCCGCGAGCCGTATTTCCTGCGCGCGATTTTCGCCAAGAGTCCCTTGGCGGGCATCTGAGAAACCTGAAAATTCAAGATCTTACGCGTTCCGGGCTCGACCGCAAGTGCCACGCTGACCGGCTTACACTTACTGTGTTCGCTCGTTTCTAAATCATCAAACTGAAGATGAGAGACGGGATCGGCGCGGTAGCGCTCAAGAAAACACGCCTGCTCAAGCCTCGCCTGGGCCGCGAGGAAGCGGAATTTCCGGACGATCGTTTTCCGGTTCGCGCCTAAAAGGATGGCGGATCTTCGGAGCGAAACCCCCGAGCAAAGGAGCTCCCGAAGCGGCTCGTTCAAGCGACGTCTTTTCTGCCGGTAGCAGGCACCGAGGGTCGCCCGGGAAAAGGATTTTCCACAACCGCGGCAATGAAACCGCCGAACGTGGCGGCTATCCGACTTTCGAAAATAGCTTCCGGCCCGGACTACGCGTTTGATTTCCAAACCAGGCTCGAGACGGATAAAACGCTCACGGGAGGCAAAACGACAGTCGCGATTGGGGCAGCTTGATTTCATCCCGGCGCAAATTCAAGAAAG
>JAYVXM010000323.1:0-5707 GCA_043785205.1 Bdellovibrionales bacterium | reverse complement strand
TTCTACGCGACCCTCGCGCCGGCCGTTTCCTGGATCTTAGTAAAAGCGATGAAACTGATTTGGCGCCGGCGCCGGCCCTATCAGGTCCTACCCGGATTCCCCGTCGCGGCGAGCCTTCCGTCCGACGAATCCTTTCCTTCCGGTCATACCGCCTCCGTATTCGCCTTCCTCCTCGCGATGTCTCCGCTCGGGAGCGTCGTCGCGATCCCACTCGCGATTTGGGCGACGCTCGTTTCGTTTTCGCGCCTTTACCTCGGCGTGCATTTTCCATCGGACGTACTCGTCGGTGCAATCGTCGGAAGCCTCGCCGGCGCGGGGTTCGGCGGCGCGATGACCCATTACGCCGGCACGTCGGCCTCGGTCACGCGCGCGATCGCTTCCCCGCTCGCCGCCGATAAGTACGCGAGCTATACCGAACTCGCTCGCCACGAGCGCGAAGGCCAGGATTTCACGGTCGAAACGCGCGACGGGACTTCGAAGATCCTCGTGCTCGCGATTCACGGCGAGAACATCGAGCCCGGATCCGACGATGTCGCCGAAGCGATCGCGGGTTCCGATCATCGAAAATATATCTTCCGCGCGCACTCGTACGATCATTACCTCGACCTCCACGTCACGAGCACTCACTTCGACGATCCCCGCGCACTCGACCTCGCGGGGAGATCGCGCCTCTGCCTTTCCGTGCATGGGTACCGAGCGACCGGCGAATCGATTTGCATGGGCGGCGGAAACTCCGAAGCGCGCGCCGGCGTCGAAACCGCGATTCGCCGGACCTTCCCCTCGATCGAAATCGATTCGCGGTGCGCGGGCCTCGACGGCGTCGATCCGGCGAATATCGTGAATCGGTGCGCGGACCGCGGGGTCCAGCTCGAACTTTCGAAACCGCTCCGGGACCGGCTCGTCGCGGAGCCGGCGGCCCGGGCGGATTTCGCGCGGACCGTTCGCGGAGCCGTTCAATTTTTCCGGTAGAAAAGCAACGCTTGGTGACGCATCGCGTGGCGCAGTATACTGGGCGACGTGACGACCCCGAAATCCGGAAATTGCTGGCACTGTGGTAACGAGCTCGCCCCCCTCGATTATGGGCGCCAAGACACGTGCGGGAAATGCGGACGCGACACGCGGGTCTGTAAAAACTGCGGTTTTTACGAGCGAACCGCTCATAACGAGTGCCACGAGTCCTCGGCGGATCGGCAGGTCGAAAAGGAACGCTCGAATTTCTGTGACTATTTCAAGCCGAAGTCGGGAGGCGGTTCCGGCGCCCCTTCGCGGGACGCGCTCAAAGCGGCGGCCGACGCCCTGTTTAAGAAAAAACCGAGCGAGTAAACGGGATAGATTTCACTCGATTCCCAAGGGATAGCCGCCTTTTCTACCCTGGTTTTCACTAATCCTTTCTTGTAGGTTACGCCCTATGTCCGACAAAGTTCCCATGACCGTGAATGGCAAACGCCTCCTCGAAGAAGAACTGCGTCAGCTTCTGTCCGTCGAACGGCCGACCGTCGTGAAAGCGATCGAAGTCGCGCGCGCGAACGGCGACCTCTCGGAGAACGCCGACTATTCGGCGGCTAAGGAACGGCAGAGTTTCATCGAAGGTCGAATCATGGAAATTAACGCGAAAATCGCGGCGGCCCAGGTCATCGACCCGAAGGCGATCAAATCCGAAAAGGTCGTGTTCGGCGCCCAAGTGAAGCTGCTCGACGTCGAAAAGGACGAGAAGGTCGAATACGCGATCGTCGGCGTCGACGAGGCGAACGCGAAATCCGGAAAGATCAGCATTACGAGCCCGATCGCACGCGCGCTCATCGGAAAGACGGTCGGTGATGAAGTCGTTGTCAACGCCCCCAAAGGGAAATACTCCTTCGAAATTCTCGAAATCAGCTACGGTTGATTCGGGATCCCTCACCGCCGTTCAGTTCGTAAAGGGCGTCGGCCCTCGGCTCGCAGTCATCTTCAAATCCCGCGGGATCGAAACCGTCCGCGACCTCCTTCACTTCTTTCCGCGCGCTTATGAAGATCGCACTCGCGTCCTCGGCGTCGCCGAACTCCAGGAAGGCCTGAAGGCGACGATCGCGCTCCGGGCGCTCTCCTCGCGAAAGATCCCGACGCGTGGCTTCGGAAAGAACATGTTCGAAGTCCGGGCGACCGACGACTCCGGCGTGATCACGCTGAAATGGTTTTACCTCCCGCGCGGCATGGACTCGAAGTTCGTCGCCGGCGCCCAGTTCCTCGCGACCGGCACGCCGAAGACCTTTCGCGGTTCGCTCGAGATGATTCATCCCGAAATCTCCTGGGGAAAATCGGCGGACCTTTCGGGGACCGCGAAAGCGCCGGCGGGCGCGACCGCCGTGGATCCGCGAAGCGTGATCCCCGCTCTGGATCCGCGGGCCGCGATCCCGACTACAGATCCGCTCGTCGACGCGCTCAATACCGGCCGCGTCGTTCCGATCTACACTGAGATCGAGGGCCTGCCGAGCCGGACGCTTCGCAAGATCCTCTGGGACGCATTCGCGAAATACCGGACGACCCTCACCGAAGACATCCCCCGCCGGTTCCTTGAAAAACATTCGCTCCCGAAAATATCCGACGCCGTCTTCGACATCCATTTCCCGAAGTCGGCCACCGACAACGACCAGGCGATCGCCGACCTGATCGCTTTTCGGACGCCCTCGCACGCGCGACTCATCTACGACGAATTTTTCAAATTCGAATTCCTCGTTCTCCGTCAGCGCCTGCAGATGGAGAAGGAAAACGCCCTTTCGATCGGCCTGAACGGCGGTCGGAAGGCGGTCGAGGACATCGGTAAACTTCTCCCCTTCACGCTCACCGGCGATCAGACGCGCGCGATCGACGAAATTCTCGGCGACCTCGCGAGCCCGCATCCGATGAACCGCCTCGTTCAGGGCGACGTTGGATCCGGAAAAACCGCGGTGGCGCTTCTCTCCGCGACGGCCGCGCTCGCCGAAGGTTATCAGGTCGCGCTCATGGCCCCGACCGAAATCCTGGCCGAGCAGCACTACCGAAACGCGATGAAGCTCTTCGGATCGAAACTCACGATCGCGATGCTGACGGGACGGAGCACCGCCTCGGAGCGCGAAGCCCTCCTCGCGCGGCTCGCGGCCGGCCAGCCGACGCTCGTAATCGGGACGCACGCGTTGATCGAAGATCCGGTACTCTTCAAATCGCTCGCGCTCATCATGATCGACGAACAGCACCGATTCGGCGTCGAACAGCGCCGAATTCTCCGCGAAAAGGGCATCCATAAAGCGGAGACCGGGAAAACCGTGAATCCGCACTTCCTCGTCCTGACCGCGACGCCGATTCCGCGCACGCTCGCGCTGACCGCCTACGGCGACCTCGCCGTCTCGATGATCAAGGAGATGCCTCCCGGCCGTTCTCCGATCGCGACGAAGGTCGTGCGCGGCGCCGGGCGCACGGGCGCGATCGAACGCGTTCGGAGCGAGCTCCGCGCCGGCCGCCAAGCCTATTTCATCTATCCTCTCGTCGAACAAAGCGAAGCCGAAGGGTTCCAGGCGCTCCGTGCGGCCACCGTCGAAGCCGAGCGCCTCCAGAAGGAAGTCTTTCCCGAATTCCGAATCGGCCTCCTCCACGGAAAAATGAAGGCCGACGAGAAGAACGCCGTCATGGAGGATTTCAAGCAGGGCATCGTCCAGATCCTCGTCTCGACGACGGTGGTGGAAGTCGGCGTTGACGTACCGAATGCCACCGTGATTTGCGTCGACCACGCCGAACGGTTCGGTCTCTCCCAGCTCCACCAGCTCCGGGGCCGGGTCGGACGGGGAAATCACGCGTCGTTTTGCTTCTACTTCACCGGTACGAGCGGTTCCGAAGCGACCCAGGCTAGGCTCGAAGTCCTCGAAGAAACGAATGACGGGTTCGAAATCGCGGAAGCCGACCTCCGCATTCGCGGGCCGGGCGAATTCCTCGGGACTCGCCAAGCCGGCGGGCTCCCATTCAAACTCGCGGATCTCGTACGCGATCGCGACTGGCTCCTCGTCGCGCGTGACGACGCGATGGATCTCCTTAAGACGGACCCGGACCTCGTCCTCCCCGAACACTCGCCGCTCCGAATTTATTTCGAACGCGAAGGAAAACTCCAAGGCGATCGCCTGAAAACGTCATGAAAACGCGCGCGATGCAAATCGGAACCCTGATCCTTCTCGGCCTCTCCGGTCCCGCGCGGGCCGACGAGCCGCCCACCCCGAGAGTTCCGGACGCCCGACCGAACGCCGCGACTCCCGTTACGCGTGCGGTCCAGAATGAATCGCCCGCCAGAGTGGTTTCGAAACGTCTGGTTCGGGACGGAAATACCGACTACGTCGAAGAGCGCACGATGGACGCGCACGGGATAACTTCGATCGCGATCCGTCCCCGGAAGCCCGGAGAAAACGTTTCGACGACCGCTCTCGAGCCCGTGGTGGCCAAGCCCGCCGCGACTCCGAGTCCGATGCCGTCGTCCCTGCTCAAGGCTTTTCGCCAGTTTTTCGAAACCCCAGCATCTGCCGAAAACTGATCTTCTCCGGCGGGAAAAGTTTTAGATTTTCGATAATCCGAATCGCGCGCTCGAGGCGGGAGTTCGTATTCTTCACGAGGCCGACGTAATAAGCGATGTATCGCCGCTTTCCTGGTACGAGCTTTCCGAAACGACGCTTCGCTTCGGCGTCCTGGCCGAGGAGCGCGCGGAGTTCCTCCGGGATCTCCATGCCGAGCTTCGACGGATCCGGCCGGAGCTCGAGGACGACCGGATCGGCTGGCGAAGCGTCGAGCTTTTTCATTCGCGCCTTCGAGAGCGTGATGTATCCCTTTCCGCCGCCGAGAGCGACGAGCCCGCCCTGAAAGCGAAGGGTGCCGTTCACGGCGCAAACGAAACGCCCGGTGAATTTTCCGCCGAAATGGCGAATCGCCCGCGCGGGAATCTCGAGGTAATGCATGTTCAGTTTCGCGTGGTGACCGATCCGCGTCCGGAACTTGATCGGCTTAGGCACGGGCCCTCACCTTCGAAGCGCCCACACCGAGGAGAATCAAGGCCGCGAAAATTCCGCCGTTCCAAGCCCACCGCGCGTGTTGGCCGTTGAACGCGACGAACACGAAGAAGGCGGCCAGCGCGCCGAAGACCCGCGTCCCGCGCGAACGACGACGGGCGGCCCCTTCGAAGTCGGGAAGCCGGGACGAAAAGAGCGGAAGCGCGTAGAGGATCCAGTAGGACCAGACGAGCGGATTAAAAACCGCGATCACGTAGAGGAGCCAGTCGCGAAACCATTCGACCGATTTCGCTCGGTTTTTCCAGAGATAAGCCGCGAGACCGACGCCGAGGGCGAGCCAGAGGATCTTCCCGAACGCGAGTCCGGCGATCTTTCCGAAGAGGCCGAGGGCGCCGACGTTGGATTCGGAAAGGATGAGGGCGTCCGTCGATTCGTTCAGGCTTCGGAGCCACGCGAGGTTTTCGGAGACCGCGAAATCGAGGCCGTGCGCGACGGCCACTCCGCCGACGCTCAGAACCGGCAGGAAAAGGAGGCCGAGCGCGAGCTTTCTCCACTCCCTACGCAGGACGAGGAGCGGGACAAGGACGAGGGCGAAGAGCTTCAGCTGAACCGCGAGCGAAAAAACAACACCGAACGGGACGTCTTCCCGCCAACTCCGCGGCCGTTCGAGCGCAGCGAAAAGGAGGGTGAGGACGTAGAGAACGACGGCG
>JAYVXM010000322.1:0-1668 GCA_043785205.1 Bdellovibrionales bacterium | reverse complement strand
GAACGATCGCGAGCATCGCGATAGCGATTCCGGCGACCGGGTAGGCCCAGTCGGCCCATTTACGATACGGGACGCGCGCCGAAGCGTACATGGCCGCGAATCCGAGCGCGGCGAAGAGGAGCTGCTTCTTGATGAAGGCGAAGCCGTCGCCGGTGCGCTCCTGCGCGTAGATGAAGGACGAGCTGTAGACCATGATGAGTCCGAAGATCACCATGGAGCAGACGAGCCCGAGGAGAACGAGATCGACGCTTCGAAGCTGGTGCCGAAACTCTTCCGTTAGATCATTCGTATCGGAAAGTCCGTCGGCGAATTTCTCGCTGATTTTCTCACCGAGTTTCCCGCCGAATTTTCCGGACGGAGATCCGGCGACCGAATCAGAGTTGATGGACCAACTTTTTGAAGTAATCGCCTCTCTCCTCGTAATTGCGGAACATATCAAAGGAAGAACAGCCCGGACTTAGGAGAATGATATCTCCGTTCCGCGACTTTTGGAAGCCAAGGAGAACGGCTTCCTCGAAGGTCCCGACGAGGTAAGTCTCGGCGAAATCGCCAATGGCGCGGTTCATTTTTTCCTTTGCTTCACCCATGAGGATAAGGAGCTTGCAGCGTTGCCGGACAACTTCCGCGAGCGGCGTGAAGTCGAAGTTTTTATCCTTGCCGCCCGCGATCAGGATGATCGGATTCGCGGGGAAGGCGCCGATAGCCTTCAACTGGCTCTGGGGGTTGGTGGCTTTCGAATCGTTGAAGAAAAAGACGCCGTCTTTCTTCCGAACGAATTCGAGGCGGTGCGCGATCCCGCGGAATTCGTCGATGACCTTTTGGATCGCCGAAGGATTGACGCCCATGGCGCGCGCCGCGCAGATCGCGGCCATGAAGTTTTCCTTATTATGCTCTCCGTAGACCCGGATCTTCGAAACGTCGTAGACTTCCTCTTTCCCGAAAATCTTCGCGTAGATCTTCTTTTCGGGCGCGATGTAATAGCAGCCGTTGAAGTTCTCGGCGAACTCCCCGCCGATCGTCATCGGATTCTTTTTCGTGATCCACATGAGTCGGCCGACGCACTCGTGGCCGAAACCCTGGGTGACCGGATTATCATAGTTCAGGACGACGTAAGAGTTCTTGTCGCACGCCTGAAGGAGCCGCTTCTTCGTCGCGATGTAGGCTTCGTACGACGGGTAACGATCGAGGTGGTCCGGTTCGACATTCGTGATGACCGCGACCGCGGGGACGACTTTTTGGGTGAGTTCGAGTTGGAAGCTCGAGAGTTCGGCGACGACGACGTCCGCCTTCTGACCTTCGGTGAGATAGTCGAGAAGCGGCTTCCCGATATTGCCACCGACGTAGGCGGGGCGGTTGTCGGACTTGAACATTTCGCCAATGAGCGTGGTGGTCGTCGTCTTTCCGTTCGTTCCGGAGACCGCGATGAGCGGCTCTTTCAGCGCGGCGGCGGCGAGGTCGATTTCGTTCGTGATCGGGATATTCGCGGCGCGGGTCGCTTCGAGCGGCTTGATGTTCAACGGAACGCCGGGGCTCATGACGACGAGTTCGGAGGTGCTGAACGAGGCGTCGTTGTGTTTACCGAGCTCGTATTCGATCTTCAAATCCGCGGTGGCGTTCACCGACTCGGTCAGTTCCGATTTTTGTTTTGTATCGGTGACGGTGACCTTC
>JAYVXM010000321.1:0-1668 GCA_043785205.1 Bdellovibrionales bacterium | reverse complement strand
ATTTTTGCGTAAGTGTGATAGGGTTCTTCGACGGACGTCGGTCTCTGCTCTTTTCGGAACTTCGATTGAAACCTCTCTTTCCGAAAAGAGTTCCGATGAATCCCCTGCGCGCTCTCCAAAATTCCGACCTCCTCGATGCCACGTTCCGACTCGCCGTCGAGGAGCGGCGAATCACTTTGGCGGTTCTCGAACACTTTCGGGAGATCGAGCGCCGAAAAGCATACGCGGATTTGGGGTTTAAATCGCTTTTCGACTATGCGGTGGCTCACCTGCGGTACTCGGAAGGTTCGGCTTCGCGGCGGATCTCGGCGATGCGGGCGCTAAAGGAACATCCCGAGCTCGCGGAGAAAATCGAGACCGGGGAGGCGACGGTGACGGCGATCGCCCGGATTCAAACGACGATTCGACGGGATGAAAAGCGAACCGAATCAAGGTGGCCGAGTTCCGAGAAGAAAGAGCTCTTTCGGGAGCTCGGCGGCCTCGGACTGAAGGCGCTCGAACGGGAGCTCGTCGAGCGGATGCCGGAGGCAGCGTTGACGGAGCGTACGCGTCCGGTCGCGCCGGGTCTGCACGAGGTGACGCTCCATCTGACTTCGGAGGATTTAGCGTTTCTCGAGGAGCTAAGAGGATCGTTGGCGCATGGCCTCCGAAATCCGGGCTCGAATTCCGAGCTCGTTCAGAAGCTGATTCGCCAGGGGATGGAGGCGCTCGAGCGGGCGCGCAAGGGGCCGGCGGGGCCACGCTCGGTTTCGGCGGAGACGGGAAACCCCGGAGAGCCGAATGATGAATCGTCGCGACGCTCCGCTTCGCCGCTAGCGGGGGAAAGTCCCGCGTCCGAAATTCAGCCAGTGAAAGCGCCGGCACTCCACTCAAAAATGAAAAGAACGCTTTTCGCCCGCGCCGGCCATCGCTGTGAGCACCTCGACCCGAACGGAAAACGTTGTGATTCGAGATTTTTTCTGCAAATCGAACATCGAAAACCGCGTGCCCTTGGCGGCACGAACGATTTTGCGAATCTCGAAGTGCTTTGCCGCGATCACAATCTCATTCGCGGAATCCGCACTTTCGGTCCGGAAAAAATGCGACGGGACTAGCACGACTTTCGCCAATTCCTCGAGGTGATCGAAGAACCCGGGATCAGGTGGATTCAATCCGATCTTAGTTCGGCCAGACGGCTTCACCCGGTCGCCGAAGCACGCGCGGCGCGGGCGTCTGGCCTTCCGCGACGGCCGCCGCGACCGCGTCCATCCATACCCAAAGCCGTGCGAAGCGCTCCGGATAATCGCGCGGAAACTCGGCGTCCCGAAGCGGCGCGAGGATCGAGTAAACCACGAGATCCGCGGCGGTGAGCGCATCGACGACGAGAAAGCGTCGGCTCCGCTGAAGCGGCGTTTTCAATCGATATAGGTGCTTTTCGAGCGCCACTTCCAGCGCGTGACTCGCCTCCGCGGAAAGCGACGCCCGATCGGCGATCCACTGGCGCGCATCCCGTGCGAACACCCCGTCGGCCCACTCGATCCAGAGTCCGAGTCGGTCGCGGCGCTCCTCGGCGGCGGGCAAAAGCGCGGGCATCTCCGGGAACTCGGAATCGAGGTATTCAATGATCGCGGAAAATCCGCGAATCGCTTTCGAACCGTGATTCAAGGTCGGTAAATCGACCGAACGATT
>JAYVXM010000320.1:0-5734 GCA_043785205.1 Bdellovibrionales bacterium | reverse complement strand
CAGTGCCGACGCCCGCCCGCGCAAGTTCGCAGAGGACTTCGAGGTTCGACGAGGTGAGCGTTCGGCGAAAGCGGGTGCCCTTCGCCTCGAGTTTTTGGATCACGTACTGGGCCTGGTGGAGGCTCGGATCGTAGAGGAGCGTGTCTCCGTATTCGGCGTCGCGACCCCAAAGGGTCACGAGATCCTGGCAGAGCTCGAGGATCACGAGGTCGGGGTGCGAGATCGGATTTACGACGATCCCGAAGTCGAGTTGGTGTCCGATCACCGATTCGGTGATTTTACGCGAGAGTTCGTGTTCGAGATGAATTTCGATGCCGGCGTGTTTCGCGAGGAGGGCGGGAAGGAATCCGGGAAGCGAGTAGCGTGCGACCGCCGGATGGCAGCCGATCGAAAACCGGCCGGAGAGCGTTTGGGCCTGACTGAGGACGCCGGCCTTCAGGGACTCCCAGTCTTGGATGAGCGCCTTTCCGCGCTGGGCGAGGTAGTGCCCCGATTTCGTGAGCTCGACGCCCGATTTTTTTCGTATGAGGAGCGGCGTCCCGAGGAGCGTCTCGAGTCGCCGGACGGCCATGCTGAGCGATGGCTGACGGATTCCGAGGCGGCCGGCCGCCCGCGAGATGTTCAGGGTGCCGGCGATTTCGAGGAAATATGCGATGTCGGTCGGGGAGGCGGAGGTCATAGCGGGTATCTATCATAACTATTCCAGATATCAATTATGCAGGCGGATGTTTACGCCGTATGAATGGCGGGAGAGGGGGTTTTATGAAACGGAATTTAATTCTAGGTTTAGTGCTCGCGACTCTAGGGGGGGCGATGGCGGCGAAAGCGGCGCCGGTCGAACTGGCCCGGACGCTGAAGGATACGACGACGACGATCGCGCTCGATTTAAATGAAAAGACGGTGTTCTGCACGGTCCAGGGCTATTCGAGTCTCCAGCTGAAGGTTTCCGTTCCGGATCTCGACTGGCTCGCGCATTTCAATCATCGCGTCCCCGGTGAAAGTCTGCCCTGTATGACGGCGGGGATGTGCACCCCTGAACTTGGTCCTAAGGACATCCTAGCCGCCGGCCGGGTCGGACTCACGCGAGTTCGCGTCGTGTTGGTTCAACGGATCAGTCTCGATGCCGACGCGAAAACCTGTGAAAGCGTGCTCGAAGAGACGGTGACCGCGAACCTCCGCGGCCACGCCTTCTCGCATTTTCGTGCGGGCGAAAACCGCCCGATCGACTTCGATCTCTGCCAGGCCCTCGTGAATAAGCCGTAAGGACGACGAAGCGCTGACGGATATTTAGAAAGTCCTCGGACGAGCATTCGTCCGGGGACTTCTCTTTCGGTCCGACCGGATCCCGGTTAAACTCCCCGGATGGCGCATATCAAACTCACGAGCGAATTACCGGGCATTAAAGGGCTTCTGGAAACCTTCCGCGACACGGCGAAACCGCTGACGGATCTCGCGGAACTTCTCCTCGTCGGCGACTCGCCGACGTTTTCAAAGGCCGAGCGCGAGACGGTCGCGAACTACGTCTCGTATCTGAACGGATGCGTGTTCTGCTCCGAGAGTCACGCGGCGGTCGCGGATTTCCATTGGGATCAGCCGGGGCTTAGTCGACAGATCTGGGAGAACCCGATCCAGGCGCCGATTCCGACGCGTCTGAAAAAACTTCTCGCGATCGCGGCGAAAGTTCAGCGCGACGCGAAGTCGGTGGCGAAGGAGGACGTCGCGGCGGCGATTGCCGAGGGCGCGACCGAGCGGGACGTCCACGATGCCATCCTCATCGCGGCGGCGTTCTGTCTCTATAATCGTTACGTCGACGGCATGGGCACGTTCGCCCCTGCGCGCGGGGACCCGGCGTACCTCGGAATGGGTCGGCACCTAGCCGAGCACGGGTACCGGCGGTAGGACGACGATCGGGCTCGGCTTGTTCTGGCCCTTGACCGGATTTCGCTCGAGGTAGGGCTCGAGCTCGGCGAGCGTCGCGAAGAGTTTCGCGCCGGCGGGCAGCATCTGGTGAAGCTCGCGCGCGAGGGCGTAGTGGTGGACCGTTCCGAGCTCGGCCTCGAGAAGCTTGCCGACTTCCGCCTCGCGGTCTTTCGCGCCGACTCCGAGGAGCGAGTAGCGCGCCTGACTTCCTTCACGGCCTGCGCCGAGACAGACCGCTTCGATTTCAGGGAAGCGCTTCCGGATCGCGGCGAGGGTTTCCTCGGCCTTCACGAAGCCCAGTTTTTCGCCGACGAGGTCGACGCCGCCGAGGCGACCGAGGAATTCGACCGACGGCGTTTTCCCGACGAAACCCGAAACGCGGAGCCGGTCGGCCAGCGCGTAGCGGAGGAGGCCGCTACTCGTCGTGAGGATCGGCTGAACCTCGTCGCCGAGGCTTAATTTCCAGGCGGGCAGGATCTCGCCGCCGGCGAGTCGCCGGAATTCGTAGAAGTGCGAGCGGATCGCGAGGGGATACTGCCCGCGCCACGGGATCGAAACGACGCCTTCGGTCGCCCAGAGACCCTTGCCTTGGAGCGGGACCGGATTCGTCAGGGCGCGAAGTTCTTCGGCGAACGGGCGGGACGCGGCCGCGTCCCAGGCGCTTACGAGCGCGAGCTTCGGCCAGGCCCGTTTGAGAAATTCGGCGAAATTTTTCTCGGCGACCGGAAAATCCGCGCGACCCGGAACCGCGAAGCGCGCGAGTTCGGTTTCGTGCCGAACCCAGCGCTTCGTTCGGAGCGCCTCCGCGAGCTCGGCGCGCTCCGCGTGGATCTCACGGAAGAGGGCGGCGGCGTAGGTCGGGCTCCACGCGGAGATGAAGGTGAGGTCCGCGGCGCTCGCGAGGAGAACCTTCGTCGCCCACCACGCGGCGGCGCTCGTCTCGGCGTGGGGAAGCGCGGGATGGGCCGCGACGACGCGCTTCAGGATCGCGCGCTGCCACCACGGGAAAAGCGCGACGTCGTTCGTGTTTAGCGTCGCGCGAAGGTCGCTCGGGACCCAGTAGAGGGACCAGAAGTGGGGACCGCGCGCGAGGCCCGGATAAGTCGCGTAGAGATCGGCCAGCCACGCCTTCGCCGCGCGGTTCATCTCGCCGAGGAATTCGGGCGAATAAGGAATCCACTTTCGTTCGCCGGTCGAGCCGCTCGTCGGTTCGAAGCGCTCGACTTTCCGGACGAGGGTCGCCTCGCCGGCGCGCTGGCGCTCGATCCGCTCGCGCCAGTCGGCGTATTCGGTGACCGGGTAGTCACTGGCGAAAGTCTCGTAGTCCCGGAAGGCGCCGAGCCCCGCCGCCCGTCCCGCCGGAGCGGCGGCGTTCGCGCGGAGGATTTCCGCGAGACGCGTCCGCTGGGCACCCTCGGGATCCGCGAGGGCGCGGGCGAAACGGTGGGCTTCCGCCGCGCAACTCGCCCGGACGAGCCCGTGAAGAAGGCGGGGATGGAGAAAGTGCCCGATCATACGAGCGCCATCTCGAAGGCGACGCCCTCATGGGGTGGGAGGACCGGCGGCTCGGCGGAGAGGGTGACGAGAAAAAGCCCGACGCCGGTGACTTGGGTGAACGGATTCCGGAGGGGGCGAAGGCGGCGGAGTCCGGAGGGATCCGCGTACGAGACCATGGAGTAGTCGGCGCTATTCGGCAACCGAAAGGCGGCGTCGACGAACGCCGCGATCGCCCGGGCGCGCGTCTCCGCGCCGAGTCCCGGAAGGAACGTGAGGTGGGTGAGGTAGAGGGTCGAGAACGGCTCGCCCAAGCGTGGCGCCCGGAGGCCGAGTTTCCGCATCGCCGCGAAGAGGAGCGCGGCGGCGCCGCCGAGGCGCGTGACGCGCATCCGTTTCGCCTCCGAGGGCGACCAGGGAAGCGTGCACGCGAGAATTTCGCCGCTCGAACCGAGCCAGACGAAGAATTTTTCCGCGGCGTAACCCGGCCACGTCGCTCGCCGACGATCCCACTCGTTTCCGGGGCCGGTCCCGAAATCGTAACCGAGAAAGAGCGGCGTGTTCGCGGCGGCGAGGAACGCGCGGAGCTTCGCCTCGCCGATCTCGTCGCCGCGGACGAGGCGACCGGAGGCGTGCCCCGCGAACGGGCGAAGGGGACGGAAAAACGTGTTCACCATCGCGAGGTCGGCGAGCGGATGGTAGAAAAACCCGTTCGACGGCCGGTTTTCCGCGAGCGAGCGCCGAGCGGCGACGTTGTCGCGTAGGATCCCGGTGTAGATCCATTCGCTCGGTCCGAACTCGCGGTCGGTGCCGAAGAGCTTCACGAGTTTCGGATAGCACGCGCGCCAGCCGACGGCGACGCGCCGGTCGCGCTTCACCCGAAAGTCGCCGATGTACATCGCCGTCGTCGGTCGGCCGCCGGCGAGGCGCGGGCCCCAGGAATACGAGCCGAACCCGCGGATCTCGCCGTCGACGTCGGCGACCGTCGTCAGGTGACGCGCGGCCTGGAAGTCGAGCTGGCGCTGAAACGCGGGCCGCCTTTCGTAAAGGAGGTCCATGCCGCCGACCTGCATCGGCGTCTCGGCGAGCATTCGGTGAAGGGATTCCTCGTCCGCGGGGCGGAAGACCCGAAAGAACGGATATTTCGCGAAGACCGAACTCAGATCCAAAACGTCCGCTCCTGGGTCGCTTTCGCGGCTTGCGCATGCGCGGAATCCCGGCTCTTCACCCCGAGCTCGCGGAGGCGGGTGATCGCGATGTGGATCTCGTCGGCCGCCGTCGACTTCCAGTCCGAACGGTCGGGGAACCGCTGGAGGTTCGAACCCTGGTTCCGCATGATCTCGACGTCCTGCTCGATCACCCGGCGCGTGTAGAAATGGACGATCGGCTTCAGCATCGGCGCGAACCAGATTCCACGGTACGCGATCCAAGTGTAAACGCGGGTGCGGAAGCGGTCGACCGGGGTGCACTGGCTATTGATCACGAAACCGTGTTCGCCGAAGCGGTAGTCGACCCGCGTGAGGTTCGGGAAGACGTATTCGTCGGTGTGCTCCATCGGCCGGCCGCGCGGATTGATCACGTGGCGCATGAACCCGCCGATCGTGTCGCCGGGCTTCAGATAGGTCGCCTTCACCCGGCCTCCGCCGATGTCGAGCCGGTACGGTACTTTCATCAGGGCCTTATCGCGGAACCATTTCGCGTGGACGAATACGGTGTGGGGGACGTCCATGAAGTTTTGGGCGAGGTGGGTGACCTCGTTCGTGAAGTCGGTGACCATGAAGTAGTGGGTCCACGCGGCGTCTTCACCGAACGGAAATCGCCACGGCGGTCCGGCCGGATCGGGCGCGGAGGGCGCGCCGTTCGCGTCCTCGCCCATCCAGACCCAGATCGCGCCGTCCGATTCGACGGCGGGAAGCGCGGCGATTTTCCAACCGCGGCCGGCGATCACCTTCGTGAGCTCGGGCGAAGCGGGGCCTTCCGACGGGATGTCCACGACCGCGCCCGACCCGTCGTAGGCCCACCCGTGGTACGGGCAGCGGAGGGTCGCGCCATCGCACTTGCCTTCGGAAAGTTTCGTCCCGCGGTGGAGGCAGCGATCCTCGAGGACACGGACCGCGCCGTCCTCCGTCCGAAAGAGCGCGTAGTGCTTTCCGTAAAGCGTGCGCGCGATCACCGCGCCGGGCTTCAGCTCGGGGGTAAGCGCGGCGATATACCAGTGTCGGGTGAGTTCGCCGTCGACGGCGCGGATCGGATTCGGAGGCGTGGTCATTCGGTCTGTCTCAACGTTTCGTAGCGGTTCGGCGTCAGCACCCGGATTTCC
>JAYVXM010000319.1:0-5739 GCA_043785205.1 Bdellovibrionales bacterium | reverse complement strand
CGTACGGACGCTATACCTTCGCTCACTCGAACTTCTCCGTCGGCGCCTGGACCGAAATGAAGGACTACATCGGCGTAACGAAGGACAAGACCTTCAAGCTTTGGGCCCTTCCCTACACGGCTTACTCGCTCGGGGATCGCTTCGCGCTGAACCTCGGCTATGAAATGGAATGGCACCACAACGTCGGCCAAAAGGGACTCGGCTTCGACACCTACATGACCGATATTCAGCCGGGCTTCGTGGTCACGATCGCCAAGGGCGTGATCGTGAATCCTTACGTTCAAATCTTCACGATGAAGAGCGTGGACCTCGACCATACCGCCGTCGGCGCATTCCTGAGCGCGAACATACTCTAATTGAATTCGGAAAATGCGAAACGGCGGGTCGGGGATTCCCGGCCCGCCGTTTCCGTTTCCGCGCTTTACGGTGGGGCGGAACTCCGGAATACTAACCCCATGTCGCAATCTTCGTCCCGGGCCTCGCCCTCCCCTTCCTCGCTCTCGCTCCCGGCGAAGCTCGCCTGGATCGTCGCGCTCGTCGGAATCGACCGCTGGACGAAGATACTCGCGATCGACCACGTGAAGGACCATCCCGCCCAGATCTTTTTCGGCGACCTTTTCCGGATGGAATACGCGGAAAATCCGGGCGCCTTCCTGAGCCTCGGCGCGACACTTTCCGCCGATACCCGGTTCTGGATTTTCGCAGTGGCCGTCGGCCTTTTCCTCGTCGGCGCGAGCGTCGTCCTCTTCCGCGAGAATCTGACGGGAACCCCTTCCGCACTCCCGAACGATCAACGCCTCGACCGTTTGACCGCGTTTTCCCTCGCCGTCATCGTCGGCGGCGGAATCGGAAATCTGATCGACCGCTCGATGCGTCCGAACCACGGCGTCGTCGACTTCCTGAACGTCGGACTCGGAAACTTCCGGACCGGAATTTTCAACGTCGCCGACATGGCGATCATGCTCGGAGTGCTCCTCCTCGCCTGGCGGAGTTTCCGCGCGTCCCCGTCGAAAACCGAAGCGCGCGCTTAACCGCCGAAGCGGATCCCGCGGAGCGGATCCGTGCGCGCGGCCCGGAGCGAAGGGTAAACCGACGCGCAGAGCACGATCCCGATCGCCGATACGGCAATGAGCGCATAGTATTGGGGCAGAAAGCTTACCGGCAGTGTCCGGTCGAAATAAACGTCGGGAAGCTGGATGAACTGCCAGTGCCGAAGCGAGTAGCAGATCGCGAAGCCGAGGAGCATGCCGCCGGTCGTGCCGGCGCCGCCGATCAATAACCCTTCCGCGAGAAAGACCGCCCCGATATCCGGATCGCGCGCGCCCATCGCCTTGAGAATCGAGATTTCGCGCTTCTTTTCGAGGACCATGAGCGTGAGCGTGGTGACGATATTGAAGCTCGCGACGATCACGATGAAGACGAGACTGATGAACATCGCCAGCCGTTCGAGCCGAAGCGACGCAAAAAGATGGGCGTTCAAATCCATCCAGTCCTGGACGAGAAAGGCGCCTTCGGCCCGGCCGAGACTTGCCTTCATCCGCTCCGCCCGATTGAAATCTTTCAGCACGATTTCCCACTGGGAAACGACGCCCGCCTTCCGAAGAAAACTTCGCACCGCGCTCATCTCGGCATAGATCGTGTGGAGCTCCTGCTCGGGCACGCCCGAGTGGTACACGCCCGCGACGAGAAATCGTTTCAAGCGCGGGATCGTCGACATCGGCCCGTCGGTTTCCGTCGGCGAAATCAGGGTGACGATTTCGCCCGGAATAAGGTCCATTTCGTCGGCGAGACTCTGTCCGAGGTACACCTTCGAAAGCCCACCGACCTCCGCTCCGAAATCCGGCATCCCGAGCGGCGAGTTCGCCGATTCCGTCAGCATCTTCGAAAGATTCGCTAGCCGACCGGCTTCGACGCCCTTCACGACGACGCCGCTGACTTTACGTCCGCCGCGGAGAATGGCCTCCGTTTGAAGCACTGGATTCACTTCGCTGACTTCCGGCGAAGCGCGGAGACGCTTCGCGAGTTCGGTTCCCTCGAAGCTCGCGGCGGAAACCTTCCCGCCGTCGTAACCCGCGGCCTCCGCCTTCGGCGTGATCAAAAGGTGAAGGTCCTGGTTCATGAGACGCTTCCGCATCTCGACTTCGAAACCGTCCATCACCGAGAGGACGACGACGAGCGCGGTCACGCCGAGCCCGACCCCGATCATCGAGATGAGCGTGATGAAGCTGAGAAAGGTGCTGTTCTTCTTCGACTTCAGGTAACGGAGGCCGACCCAGCTCGTCCATGGCCGCCGAAAGAGGCTGGCGAACGTTTCGCGAACGATTCCGGAATTCGGTTTCCCCGCCATTCCCCGTTAGACCGAGTCTTTATGGAACGTCGTCCCCCGCTCCGCCATCTGGAGGAGGCGCGGGGCCGGTTCGTACCGCGCGCCGAAGCGGGCGTGGTATTTCTTCAGCTTCTCGACGATCGCCTTCGCGCCGACCGAGTCCGCGTAACGAAGGAGGCCGCCGCGGAACGGTGGGAAGCCGGTCCCCATGATCATCCCGAGATCGACTTCCGCCGGAGTCTCGACGATCTGGTCGTCGAGGCAGCGCGCGGCTTCGTTGATCATCGGAAGGATGCAGCGGTCGACGATTTCCTCGCGGGAAACTTTTCCCTTTTGCGGCTGGACGCCGAGGATCGTATAGATCTCCGGATTCAGTTCCTTCTTCTTCCCGCTCGAATCGAGGTATTGATACATCCCCTTGCCGTTCTTCTTCCCGAGCCGGCCGGCGGCGACGATCTTCGCGTTGAACGGCGCGGGCTCCATCCGCGCGCCGAACCCGTCGTTCAGGATGTGGGCGACCTTTTCGCCGACATCGATCCCGACCTCGTCGATGAGCTCCATCGGACCCATCGGCATTCCGAAATCAAGGAGCGTCTCGTCGATTTCCTGGATGTCCGCGCCGTCCTGAAGGAGCCACGTCGCTTCGTTCAGGTACGGCATAAGGAGGCGGTTCACGAGGAAGCCCGGCCGATCCTTCACGACGATCGGCGTTTTCCCGAGTTGCTTCGAAAATTGATAGATTCGGACGACGGCTTCGTCGCCCGTCTTATCGCCGCGAATGACTTCGACGAGCGGCATCCGGTTCACCGGATTGAAGAAGTGCATCCCGCCGAAGCGCTCGGGCTTCCTCATCACGGTCTGCATTTCGCTCACCGAGAGCGACGACGTGTTCGTCGCGATCACGCAGTCGTCGTGAACTTGCCCTTCGAGCTCCTTAATTACGGATTTTTTGACGTCCATCTTCTCGATGACGGCCTCGACGACGAAGTCGACGCCGTTGAATCCGGAAAAGTCGAGAACGGGCGCGATGAGGTTCAATTTCTGTTGGAATTGACGGGAGTTGATCTTCCGTTTCTTCAGCGCCGACGCGAAAATCTTCTGGGCGTGCTGCATGCCGAGGGAGAGTGCGGTCGGCGTGATGTCCTTCATCCGCGTCGCGATTCCCTTTTCCGCGTAAAGCTGGGCGATCCCACCCCCCATGACGCCGGCACCGAGAACCGCGGCGCTTCGGACGGGCTCGACTTTGAACTCGCCGACTACCCCCTTCGATTTTTTCACCTGTTCGGTGAGGAAGAAAAGACGAATCAAGTTCTTCGAAATCGTGGTCGCGGCCATCTTGCCGAAACCGCGCGCTTCGCGGTCCATCGCCTCGTCCCGCTCTTTTCCGCGGATTTTCGGCTCGTACTTCGCGCTCGTATCGGAAAGGACTCGGATCGCCTCGAGCGGCGCCGGATAATTTCCGCGTGTTTTCGCCATCACGCCCTCGCGCGCCTTCCGGAGGATGAACGCGCGGCCGAACGGCGTTTTCTCCAAGAGTGAGCCCACGACGCCGCCCGCGCCGCCAAGCTTCGGCTCCTTCGCGATCCGCTCGCCCGCGACGAGGCGCTTGAGATTCTGCTTCACCCACGCTTCGACGGAACCGTCGAAATTTTCCTTCGCGAGGCAGACTTCCGCGAGCCCGGCCTTCGCCGCGCGGTCGCCCGGGAGCGTCTTGCCCGTCAGGATGAGATCGAGCGCGGTCGCGACGCCGACCTTGCGCGGAAGGCGCACGCAGCCGCCCATGCCCGGCACGACGCCGATATTCACCTCGGGAAGGCCGATGCGGGCCGCCGGGTCCGTCGAGATGACGATCGCCGTCGAGGCGAGCGAAAGCTCGCAGCCGCCACCCATAGCGGTCCCGTTGATCGCGACGACGGTCGGGAACGGAAGGTCTTCCCAGCGGTCGAGGAGCTTCTGGCCCATACGCGAGATCGTATAGGCCTCTTCGGCGGTTTTCGTCGCGGCGATCATATTGATGTCCGCGCCGGCGATGAAATTTCCCGTCTTGCCGGAGCGGAAGATGACGGCTTCGATTTCGCCGGCCTTCCCTTTGCGCTCGAGGTCGTCGATGAGTTTCTCGAATTCAGCGATGACGTGCGCGGCGAATTTATTCACCTTCTCGCCGGGAAGGTCGAAGGTGATCCGGAAAAGTTTATATCCGGCCGTCGCCGAAAGATTCTCCAGCTTGAATGCGGAACTCGTCATTTTGCCGTCCTGGGTTGCGCTCTTCGGCGCGTGCGGAGTCAATTCCATGAAAGCCTTCCTTTTCCGATGCTTAGGTTCGAAAAGGGTAAAAGAAAAAAGGCCCGGGCTCAAGTCAGTAAGCTTTCGCTCCTGACGAACCCGGGCCGAATTTTAAGTGGAAAGTCCGCTTACGACCAGGACAGCCCGCCCATCCGCGGGCAAGCCTACTCGCGGTGATTAAAAGGTCACGACCGCGCTGACTTGGAACGTATTCATATTCGAGTCACGAATCGTCCCGCGAAGCGCCTGCTTCTGGTAGTTCGGATCGAATTGCGGATTGTAGGTGTAGAAGTAGCCGTTATAGAGACCGTCGTCGGTCTCGCTCGAGGTGAGCGGCTTATAGAACTTGTAAGCGGCGCCGATCGAGATGTTCGACGCGACCTTGAAGTCGATGCCGGCTTGCGCCATCGCCTGGAATTGCTTCAACGAGTAGTCGCTCGAATTCCCGTAATAGGCCCCGTACGATTGTTGCTGCTGGTCATAGTTGATGTAGCCGACCGAATAAGCGCCGCCGCCCCCGATGTACGGGCGAACCTTCGAGTCGATGCCCGTGAGGTATAGCTTCATGCCGAGGTCGAACGTGTTGTTCTTGAAGTTCAATTCGTTCGCGGGCTGATACGCGCCATACGGGTTCGCGGTCCGAACCCCGTTTTCGCTGTAGGCGTAGCCGAATTCAAGCGCGACGTTATCGTTCACGTCGAGGCCGATGCCGACGCCGGTCATGAACTTCGGAGAGATCGCGTAACCGGCGCTCGAAATGGTGGAAAGGCCGGCCTTCGGGATAATCGAGACGCCGTTCTTCGGAGCCTTCTCACCGTCGGGCTTTCCCAAAACAGGCGCCGCGGACATGCTGGTCGACGATTGATAGTTCACGATCTGGTCTTGGATGATCGGCTTCGCCTGAGCCGACTCGCTTCGGGGAGCGATCGACATCTGGGTCGAGGTCGACGGGCCGTCGGTGACCGGTTTGACGACCGATTCTTCCTTCAGAACGGGCGCCGCGGAGCCGGCCGGGGCGTCGTCTTCGACGGTGAAACGTTTGTTGATTTCGGCCGTAAGCTTCTCTTCTTGCTTGAGGCGTTTGTCTTCGAGCTTTTGGATCACGAGCTCGTTATTGACGTTCTCCTGAA
>JAYVXM010000318.1:0-1677 GCA_043785205.1 Bdellovibrionales bacterium | reverse complement strand
GAAATGTGGGCGAAGACCTTCGGATCCTCGTAGTTCATGTCCTCGAGGCGGAACTCCTCGCGCGTACGGACGAGTTTCACCGCGTTGTCGATCACCGTCAGCGTTTTCAACCCGAGGAAATCGTATTTCACGAGCCCGATCTTCTCGGAGGCGTCCTTGTCGAACTGGGTGACGACGTCGCCGTCCTTCGAAACGTACAGCGCGCAGTAGTTCACCACCGGCTCTTCGGTGATGATCACGCCGGCGGCGTGGATGCCGGCGTTCCGGTAGAGGCCCTCGAGCTTGCGCGCGTAGCCGATGACGGTATTGACCTTCGAGTCCTGCTCCATCAGATCGCGGAGCCTCGGCTCCTTCGCGATCGATTGATCGATCGAGATCCCAAGGTCGTCGGGGATGAGCTTGTTGATGATGTCGGTCTCGGCGAAGGAGAGTCCGAGGACGCGGCCGACGTCCTTGATCGCGGCGCGGGTCTGGAGCTTCCCGAACGTGATGATCTGGCAGACGTTTTCCTGGCCATATTTCTTTTCGACGTACTCGATCACTTCGCCCCGGCGGTCCTGGCAAAAGTCGACGTCGAAATCGGGCATCGAAATCCGCTCGGGGTTGATGAAGCGCTCGAAGAGAAGCTTGAACTTAATCGGATCGATATCGGTAATCAAAAGGGAATACGCGACGAGCGAGCCCGCTCCGGAGCCCCGGCCGGGACCGACGGGAATGTCGTTCGCCTTCGCCCATTTGATGAAGTCTGAAACGATGAGGAAGTAACCGGCGAAGCCGGTTCGGGCGATCATGACGAGCTCGTCCTCGAGCCGCGCGAGGTATTCCTTCTTCTTCGCCTCCCAATCCGGCAGCTCGCGAAGTTTCCTAAACTGGGTCGATTCGAAACGCTCCGCGAGTCCCTTCCGGGACTCCTCCTTAAAGAACGCGACGGTCTCGAACGGTTCCGACTTCGCCACGCCCGCGGGACGGAAATCCGGGAGGTGGTAGATCGGCTTGCCTTCGGCGTCCTTGAATTTGAAAACGACGTCGCACTTCGCGGCGATCTTGAGCGTGTTTTCCGCGGCGCCCGGGAAACGCGAGAAACGCTCGAGCATCAGGTCGGTCGGTTTGAGCCAGTACTCCGCGGGGACGAGCGATTTCGGGCGGTCGAAATCGAGGTTCCGGCCGTTCTCGATGCATTGAAGGATTTCGTGAGCGTCGGCGTCCTCGGGCTTGAGGTAGTGGACGTCCGTCGTGCCGACGACGGCGACGCCGTGCCGCTCGCCGAGCGCGAAGAGCTTTTCGTTCACCGTCTCTTGCTCCGGGAGTCCGTTATCCTGGAGCTCGAGGTAGTAGTCTTCGCCGAAGCGGGCCTTGAACCATTTCAGAACGGCGACCGCTTCGTCCTCCTCGCCGGAAAGAATTCGATACGCGAGTTCGCCCCGGAGTCCGCCCGAGAGAACGATGAGGCCCTCGCCGTACTTATCGAGCGCCGCGCGGTCGGTGAGGAGCTTCGGAAGGACTGGCTGGCCCTTCACCGGCGGCGGCGCGTTTTGGTAACCCTCGGTGAGGATCTTACAGAGGTTCCGGTAACCGGCGAGGTCCTTCGCGAGGAGCACGAGGGGATGGAATTTCGGGCGGAAGTTTTGGGACGCCGGCCCGGAAGCGGCGGCGAGCGCGGCCGCGGCCTGGGCGCCG
>JAYVXM010000317.1:0-1677 GCA_043785205.1 Bdellovibrionales bacterium | reverse complement strand
CCTCGTCGAGGAAGCCGGGCCGATCGCATAAATTACATCTTCACGACGGGCTTGAATCCACCCCAGAACATGCGCATACCGTCGAACGGCATCTTGTCGCCGTTCATCATCGCGGCGAGGCGTGGATCGGCCATGACCTTTTTCATGACCTGGTCGCGGTGGCTGCGGGACTTATAGGTGACGAAGGAGAAGAAAACGACTTCGCCGGCCTTGAGCTTCACGCTCTTCGAAAAGGAAGTGACCTTCCCCGTCGGAACGTCGTCGGCCATGCATTCCATATAATTCAGGGCGCCGTGGTCATGCCAAACCTTCGCGGAGAGTTTCGCCATCTTCTTGTAGGCGGCGAGGTTCTTCTTAGGCACGGGCAGGATGAAGCTGTCGACGTAGTTTTCGGTCTTGTTCATAAAGGACTCCTTATCGGGTGGCTGCATGAGTTGCGGGTTGAGTTCGCAATCCTTCCAAGGTGCGCCCGGATTTGCAAAGAAAGAATACCCAGGACGAGTGAGGATTTTCTGGACGGAGATTTTAGTTTCCGATTTCAAGCGTTCGGTCCGCGAGGAGTGGTCCGCCGTTCGCGTCGCGCGGAAGTTCCGGATGCGCGGCGAAATATTCGCGGAGGTGGACGGGGTGACCGGTCGTGTTCCGAATCGTGACCTTTCCGCGGAGAGTGGCTCCGTCGAGAAGGACTTCGCCTTCGACGGTGAGCGAGTCGAGCGCGCGGATGCTCGTGCCGGCGAACGAGTTCAGCACGTTCTGGACGTTCTGGTAGTAGGCGCCCTTGAGGTTGACGGCTGGCAATTTGCCCGGGACGTTATTGATTAAGCGCATGTTCAGCGCATCAAAAGTGAATCGGTCCGAATGAAACTGCATGAAGAAGTCGAACGCGGATTTGATCGGGGAGAAGAAACGGGTCCGATTTCCTTTGTCCACATTCACGAAGTGAACGAGATTTTCGTGATAGTGCGTTCGCCAAAAGCGGTCGAGGTTCAGGTAACTCGATCCGGACGCGCCTTCCATCTGGAGGAATTTCCGCGCAGCGCCCGCGGGATCTTTGACTTCCTTCCAATTTGCGATCAGGTCCGGTGAGACCTGCTTGAGGAACTCGGTCTCGCCGAAATCGCGAATGGCCTGGGCGACCTTCTTCGTGAGGACGTCGTAGTTGAAGAGGGCCATGTTCGTGTTGAAAAAGGCTTTCTGCTGGCCGCGCTGGACGGTAATGCCGAGGTCCTCGAAGAGCTGGGCCTGGCCGGCCTCCTTCGCCTGGGCCTGCTCGATGATCGTGGCGTAGACCTGGCCATCGGTCGACTTTACGAGCGCGATCTGGCCGCCCTTGAGGTCGTTCGCGGTCTTCTCGGTGGTGACCATCACGATCGCGACCTTATTTTTTACCATGTAGCCGACCATGAGGGCGTCGGGGGTGCTCGAGAGGTCTTCGCCGTTCCCGAGCACGGACACGAGGTGTTTCCCGTTCGTTTCCGGAAGCGCGTGTTCGAGGTACGAGGCGCGGATCGCGTTCACTCCGAAGAGGCCGTGGCCGCCGGGCGCGGTGCGGTCGAACGTGACGGCGCCGGTTTCGTCGAGGGTCGGGATGTAGGCTTGGAACTCCTCCCCGACGCGCACGAGGCTCGGGTTCGTCCGGACATATTCGGCGTAGGTCTTCGTCGGGTCGAAGAGGCA
>JAYVXM010000316.1:0-1679 GCA_043785205.1 Bdellovibrionales bacterium | reverse complement strand
GTTTCTCCGCGACGAGCCGTGTCCGATGGTCGCGAGCCCGAACGCGATCACCGTCGGCAGTGAATTCGCGGCGAGCGTCCCGATCCAACAGCAGGTCGGATACCTTTCGGGCGACACCGAAGTGCCCGGTTTCAAAAATTCGACCAACGCGACCGGCGACCAACACTTCTACAATATGGAAATCGGAGTACAGGACTCCGCGGGCGCGGTCACCTTCAGCCCGCCTTCTCCGGCCGTTTTCTCGACGAACATCCAGGGCTTCCTTAGGAAGTGTAACTGCTTCGTCGCGACCGCGAGTTACCGCGACGCCCGCGCGCCGGGGGTAATGCTGCTCCGCCAATTCCGCGACGCGGTCTTAGCGCGGACGGACTTCGGCCGCGCGTTCATCGGCTGGTACTACCTGAACGGTCCGGTCGCCGCCGACTGGCTGATCGCCCATCCGATCTTTCGCAGCGTCTCCCTCCTCGCGCTCCTGCCACTTCAGGGTCTGGCCTGGAGCGCGCTTCACCCTTCGGTTCTTTTCGTGCCGCTCTTCGGGCTGATTTTACTGCTTCTCTTCGCCCTGGGAAAATCGCGACGAATCCGGTTTTTTTTTATCGCCGCGACTCTGATCCTTCCCGCCTCGAGTAAGGCGACCGATCAGCCTTATATCGACTCCCTGATCAGCGAACTTCCGAAAGATCCTCACGCGTCGACCTCGACGAACCCCGACCCCTACATCCAGTCGATCAAGCGAAAGCTCGGAAAAGGGGAAGGCGACGACTCCGCGAACTATACCGAGGAACTGAAAAAACAGGTCGGACCGGACGGATCGCAAGGCTATACCGAACGTGAGCAAAAGCGCCTCCCTAAGAAAGACGGAAGCGCGATCGAAGACTATCGTAAGGGTCGGCAGCTGAAAGCGAACAAGGGCAGCCTCGATACCCGTTCTGCGTTCGGATTCAATATTCTCGCGAGCGCGACGCGGACCTACGCCGCCGGCGACCAGGAAGTGGCCTACGACGACGTTTACGGAGGAGGATGGGTTCCCGAGTTCAACCTCCACTACGAATGGCGCCCCTTCACGGGCTCTTTCGTAAAAAAATTAGGCCTCTATTCGAGTCTGGGAACCTCGTTCACGAAGGCGAAAGGTATTTTCGAGTTCACGAACGGGGGCGCGTTCGACTCCCGGTCGAAAACCGAATTCAAATTCATCGTTATTCCCGCCGATGTCGGCCTCATCTACCGCTTCAGCGTCTTCGACTTCATGTGGCCGTACTTCGGTGCCGGACCTTCGGTCATCGGTTTCACCGAAACCCGGAGCGACAAACAGAAGGGCCACCATGGGTACGATCTCGGGTACTGGTTCATGGGCGGCGTCGCGTTCGGCCTCGACTGGATGTCGCCGAAGGCGTCGTGGGATCAGTACGATTCGAACGGCATCAAACACTCCTACTTCACGATCGACTACTCCTACCTTGAATCCGTCGCGGGCGGCCTCGTCGAGTTCACGGTCGACGGCGTCCAGGTCGGCTTCACCTTCGAACTCTAGAGGGGCCGGCAGTGACCGTGAAGAAATACGCCGCCCTCGTCTCGTACATCGGTACCCATTATAACGGCTGGCAGATCCAGGCCCACCCCGCCGGCGCCGATCCGACGATTCAGCAGGCCTGCGAGGAAACCCTCGAGAAGATGATCGG
>JAYVXM010000315.1:0-1680 GCA_043785205.1 Bdellovibrionales bacterium | reverse complement strand
AAGTCTCTTCGGCCGGTAGCTGGAGTTCGGACAAGCCGGAAAGATGCAGATTATACATCCGCGCGAGTTTTCTTCGGTCTTCGATCACGCGATCGACTTTTTTAAGTTGAGCGACGCCGAGGGCCGCCTGCAGTCCCGTCATCCGGAAATTGTATCCGGCGACTTCGTGGCGAAAGCGCGGATTCGTGAAGGCGAGATTTCGCAGCAGCCGAAGTTTTTTGGCCAGCGCTTCGTCGTTCGTGACGACCATGCCGCCTTCGCCGGTCGTAATGATTTTATTGGCGTAAAAACTGAAACAGGACATGTCGCCGAACGAGCCGACGCGCCGGCCACGCACTTCCGCGCCATGGGCTTCGGCGCCGTCTTCGATCACGATCAAATTGTGCTTCTTCGCGATTTTCATGAGCCGGTCCATATCGACCGGGTGGCCGTAAATATGAACGGGTAAAATGGCTTTGGTTTTCGGCGTAATGAGGGATTCGACGAGGTCGAGGTCGAGATTCCAAGTGGTGTTTTCCGAATCGACCGCGACGGTTACGCCCTGGTTTCGATAGACGGCGAGGGCGGTGGCGATATTCGTGCAGGCGTTCATGAGGACTTCGTCGCCCGGTTTAATCCCGGCGGCGGCGACCGCTAGTTCGAGGGCTGTCGTTCCGCTCGTCGTCGCCACTCCGAACTTGGCCCCGCAAAACTTCGCGAAGCTTTCTTCGAATTCCGGAATGTAGCCGCCGAACGAACCGGAGATTTCGCCCTTCTTCAGAGCGTCCAACACGGCCGCGAATTCGCTCTCCCCAATTTCGGGTTCAAATACGGGAAGCATCTATTCCTTGACCTCAATATTCATTTTATCGTTCTCGTCGCCGAGAAACGGACCCTGTTTCACGCTGATACATTGCATGTCTTCCAGGGACCGGACGGCGTGCGGTCCGTCGAGAAGGAGAATTCCGTCGCCGACACTCAAGACGACTTCTCGAAATTTACGGCCGTCGGTCGTGAAGAAGTCGACGGCGACTTTTCCTTTTTGGACCACGAACATTTGGGTCAGATTCTTGATCTTGCGCTCGACCGGCTTATGGACATGGGCGGGTTCGATGAAACCTTTCCCATGCGCGAGAAGTCCGAATTGGAGCGAGTTCGAGTCCGGCGAAAAAAAACGAGTTTTCTCGACGGCGCTGCCCGCCCAAATAATCTCGGCGTAACGGATGCCTAGATGTTCGATAACCTCGAAATTGACCTGGTTCACAGGGAAAAAAGTTAATCCTTTCGTGAGGTAATCGCAAGAATTCGTTTTCGCCCGGGATCGCCTTTAAGTCGGTGTTTTTACAGTCACAAACCATTTTCCGACCGAAATTTCGTCGTCCCACTTCGAGTCGAAAACGTGCACTTCCGTAAATTTCTTTCGGAAGTGACCGACCCACCAGTCGACCGAGTTGTTATAGAAGCTTTGGTAGGTTTTGAGCCACCCTTCATCCCTGCCACTGCGCGAAACGGGCATCATATGGTAGGTGGTTCCGCGCACCAGTCGATGGGTTTCCGCGACCAACTTTTCAATGCCTTCGATTGAAAAATGTTCGAGTGATCCGATCGAATAAGCCATATCGAACGAGTTATTCCCGTAAGCGGTCATCGCGGTCGCGTCGCAAACGATGAGCTTTTCCGAAGGGAGTCCTCGCGCTTTCG
>JAYVXM010000314.1:0-1680 GCA_043785205.1 Bdellovibrionales bacterium | reverse complement strand
CCGACCTTGAAGCGAATCCTCGAAATTCCGGCCGCCCTCGTGCCCGGCGAAACCCATGACTGCGAACCCCATATCGAAAAACTCATGAGCCTCAAAGGGCTTCCGGAAAAGCGCGCGTACCTCGAGCGGCTTGATCCGAAGACCTTCGAAGGCGTCGTACGGACCTATCTCAATATCGTCGAGAATACCCTATTCGAGGCTAAAGGGACCGTGCACTGATGGAAGTCGACTCCACGTCCCGCATCGCTCAGGCCCAATCCTCGGCCGCGAAGGCCGAGCGTGAGGCCGCGGATCGCGTGACCGCCGCCCAGAAGCATCTGCGCGAGGCGAATCACGAGGAGGAAGTTCAGCTCGAGCACCTTCGGGACCAGTACGAGCACCGGACGGAAGCCGAACGAGCGCGCGGTGAGGACTATCTCGAGGCCGTGCGGAATCGGAGTTACGCGGGCATCGCCGAACTCCGGCGCCAGGCCGATAACGAATCCCACCGCGTGACCACCGAATCGGAAAAGACGCTTCACGATCTCGATCGCCATTACACGGACGCGAAACTTTCCACCGCCCGGAAGGGTGAAAGCGACCTGAAGGAAGCGACGGCCTCGAATTACAAGCAAGAGCAGGGTGAACGCGCCGCCAGCAACGAACGGATCGAGGCGATCAAGACCGCGTTCACGGCGGAAAAGGCCCAGATCGAGGCCGATCGGCGCGACACCGCCCAATCGCTGAACAAAGTCAGTCAGGATCATCGCAAAGAGCTCGAAGCGAAAACGATGGCCGCGGTCGAGGAATCCGACGTCCACTACCAGGACGCCTACGAAGGCGCCCTGAAGCAGAATAAGGACGCGATGGCCGATCTGAACTGGCGCGCCGCCCGGGGCATAGAGGCGATCAAGCGCGACACCGCTCAGAAGCTCGACGCCTACAATGATCAAAAAACCGATCCCTTTTACCGCATGGTGAACGTCGACGGAAAGCTCACCGAACATGCCGACCAGTTCGTCTTTACCGCCCGCATTCCCGAACATGAGCGCGACCGGATCATTATCAATATCCGTGGAAACGAACTCATCATCTCCGGAAAGCGGAAAAGCGAAGAGGCGCTCGAAATCGAACCGGGCCGAGTCGCGCGCACGAACTCTTACCAAAGCTTCTCCGAGAACTACCCCCTCGCCTTTCCCGTCGACCCGAAGAACATGACTCGCGAATACGAGGGTGATCAGCTCGTCGTGCGGATCCCGAAGCGGACGACCTACGAAGCGGCGAAGCCGCGACCGGCCGCCGCGCGCGCGATTCAGGAACGCCCGAATTTCCCGAAAAATCTTCCCGGCGAAGCCGCCCTCGCGAAGCTGAACGATCCGGAGCGCGGTCCCGATCCGCAAGACGAAAATACGCCGCCTTCGAAGCGCAAGAAAACGGGCGCGATCCTCGCCTAAGTCCACCGGCGTCCGAAAACTGAAAACCCGCCCCCTAAGCGCTAGGAGACGGGTTTTGCCCAGGGCAATCAGAGCAGTGCGCGCCGATTGAAATTTTACGGAAGGTATAGAACAGCTCGCCCCGCTCCGGTCGGGCGAGCCTACTCAAGTCGCTTAATCGTTCGTGAGTTCTTCGATTTCCTTCAACATGAACCGGAGACGCTCATGAAGGCCTTGAAGTTGGCGAAGGTTGTCGCGAAGACCGTCG